>CAZIGU010000170.1:0-1501 GCA_964538545.1 uncultured Candidatus Peribacteria bacterium | reverse complement strand
AAATTATAATTATCTTTTATATAAAAATCTAGTATTTTAATCAAGCTTAGTATTCAAGGTAAATCACTTAAATCTATATTTTCAAATAAAACTAAAATATTATCTATATTTTCTCTTTTCACATTTGAATTTTTTAATAATTCAAATATAAAATCTTTTTTTATATTTGAATTATCTATTTCATAATATAGTTTTACTTTATCTTTAAACTCCAATCACGCAAAAATTTCAGGATTTTAAAGAACTTTTAATATATTAACTCAAGGATTTTTAACTTTTCATAATATAGCTCATATTTTTAAAGAGTTTTCTATAATAGTTTTTTTGATATCATCTCAAGAAATTTTATGAGATTCAGTAGTATGATTGTTTATTGAATTATTTATAGTCATATTTTTAGAATTAAAAAATAACATATATTTATCTATATTTATTTTTTTAAAAAGGTCAAGTATATTTATTTGAAATAATAATAAATAAATATATTATTATTTTAATATATATTTTTTAAATAATAATTATGTTTTTAGAAAAAAATAATGAATATAAAAGTTTTGTAATTAAACTTATTATACTATCAATTTTTATATTAGTTTTATTTATTTTATATAGTTTACTTGATTTTTTGATTTTACTTTTTGCTTCAGTATTTTTAAGTATTTTATTCTCTCCATTTTTAAATAAAATGAATAAATATAAAATACCTGATATTTTATGAATATTGATTATATATTTAATACTTATATGATTTATTATATTGGCTTTTGTTGCTATAATTCCTATTTTTATTAAGCAGACTTTGGTATTTATTGATTTTTTAAAAGACTATATAGAAGTTGTTCAAAAAAATTATAATTTGTATTGAATAAAATGATTATGACTACCTGATTTTTTGGTTGTTTATTTTGAGAAGTTTCTTTTAAATATTGATTTTGATTCTATTTTTAGTACTATAAAAGATAATTTTTCTTCAATAAGTCAATTTTTATGAAAAAATATTATGTCAGTAGCATCTACATCTACATCTACTATTATAAGTTTTTGAAATACTATATTTAATTTTTTAACAGTATTTATATTGACTTTTTTTATGGTTTTAGAAAGAAAAAATATTAGAAGTTTTTTTTATGATATAATTCCTAATAAAATAAGTAAATATCTACTTTCTAGAGAATGAAATATAGTTTGAAGTATGTATGAATGGTTAAAAGGTCAAATGATACTTTGAATATCTATTTTTACTATAGTTTTTATAGCTTTAAATATTTTAAAACTATTTTGAATAGATATGTGAAGTATATTTACTTTAGCTTTGATAGCTTGACTTATGGAATTTATACCATATTTATGACCTATACTTGCATTGTTGCCAGCTTTAGCTATAGCATTTTGAATATCTTTTGAGGCAGTTGTAGTAATATTAATTATCTATATAATTATTCAACAAATTGAAAACAATGTATTAGTTCCTTATGTTATGAGTAAAAGTTTAGATCTATCA
>CAZIGU010000169.1:0-1502 GCA_964538545.1 uncultured Candidatus Peribacteria bacterium | reverse complement strand
AACAGTTCTTTTATGAATAATTCTAGTTTTTAGTGTTTATTCTATTTGAGAATATGATAAAGTGACATGAAAAAATCTTAATAGTTTAGGTTATATTACTCAAAGAATGGATAATTTTTTGGCTGACAATGAAGTTGCAATAAAAAATAAAACTATAAACTATCAAACAGAGCAATGACTTATTGCTATATGAAGCTGAGGATTTAGTTGAAAATGATTTGGTTGATCTATACAAAAATTTGGTTATCTACCAGAAGTACAATGAGATTTTATATTTGCAGTTATAATTGAAGAACTTTGATTTTTATGATGAATTATAATTTTAATTATTTACATGTATATATGATATAGATGATTATATATTGCAAATAGAGTGAAAGATAAATTTGGAAAATTTGCAGCGATATGATTTTCTTCACGGATACTTATGCAAGCATTTATAAATATATGAGTAAATCTAAATATAGTACCACTAACATGAATTACTCTTCCTTTTGTTAGTTATGGTTGATCATCTCTTTTATCACTTATGATATGACTAGGTATTTTATTATCTATATCTAGAGAAGTAGATAATGATAGTTTTTCATACAGAAGAGAAAGATCTAAAGTAATGTTTTAATTTAGAAATATGCAACAAGAAGAAAAAGATTTAACACCTGCAATGATTCAATATTATGAACTAAAAGAGCAAAATAGCGATGCTATTTTGTTTTTTAGGATGTGAGATTTTTATGAAATGTTTGATGATGATGCTATTATTGCGAATAAGATATTATGAATAGCTGTAACTTCAAGAAATAAAAATGCTATAAAGCCAACTCCATTGGCTTGAATACCATTTCATGCAAAAGAAAAATACTTACCTATGCTTATAGAGGCATGATACAAAGTAGCAATAGCAGAGCAAATAAGTGATCCAAACTTAAAATGAATTGTTAAAAGGGAAGTTATTAGAGTAGTTACACCTGCAACTATATGATTAGAGTGAGAGAATTATGAAACTGGTAATTCAAATATTATATCAATAACTAATACTCAAAATAAGTATTGATTAAGTATATTGAATATATGAGAAAACAAATGGAAGACTTGCGAGTTTAATGATTTTGAATCACTACAAAGTGAATTAATAAAAGTATGACCTAAAGAAGTGGTTATAGAGAAAAAATTATTTTGAGATGAAAAAATAAAGCAAACACTAGAAAAAAAATACATGCTAAATATATATTTTTTTGAAACTAAAAAGGATTCTTACAAGCACTTAATTAATCATTTTCAAACTAAAAATCTTATCTGATTTTGAATAGAAAACTACAGTGAAGCAATAAGAGCCTCTAGTATGTTACTTGAATACTTAACTACAAACCAAAAAGCAGATTTTGATTTTTTAAAATCTATATCATATCTTGATTTAAATAATTTTTTAAGCTTAGATGATTCAACTATAAAAAGTTTAGATTTAGTTTATAATATAGCAACAAAATCTACTAAAGAATGAA
>CAZIGU010000168.1:0-1503 GCA_964538545.1 uncultured Candidatus Peribacteria bacterium | reverse complement strand
TTAAAGTTATATAAATAAATAAAAATGTCTTTTTTATATGAGGAAAAGGGAGTACTCCTTTTAAGGTTCTATAGTGGAACAGCACTCTTCTCTGTTCCTAAAATAGTTCTACCAATCTGTATGCTACCTCATGAAAGACAGTAAGTAGAAACATATTAACTCTTGAATTAAATATAATACAAACCAGCTACATTTAAAATAATTTTGACTTAAAGTGGTTTATTCCTTTTAAGATAAGTGGAATATTTGAGTTAGTACAATTTCTAAAGTTTAATGCATTAATTGTTGGATGTGTTACTATATGCGGTTTCTCAGAAAAATTTGAAAATGGAGTAGGAGCTTTGAAATTAGCAACTTTAGAATTAAGTTTTTCACAGAATTCTAAAGTATCCTCAGAAACGAGAGAAATTGGATTAAGAGTTAAAAATTTTTTTTTTATATAAGTCCTCGCTCTTTAAAATGCTATCTGCTAATTCTATTGTAACCTGATTCAGTTTTTGCATATCTATATTTATATTAAGTACAGACAATAATTTTGTATACTTAGTCTTAAAGTTGAGTATTTCTAGAGGCACAAGATGTTGTTTTTTTGGGTTGCCGCTTAGTGATATAAGAACCTTCCATTCTCGTAACGCAATATCTATATATTTTTTAAAATAATTTATATTTCTATTATTTTGTTCTTCTGTTAAATACTGAAATATTCCTACTTTTTGAACATACGTGTCTCTTTCAAATTTACTTAATTCTTTAAAATGTAATTTTCCCACATTTTCATAATATATTGGATTTTTTTCAATATCCCCAACTAGCATTGATGGTAAATTTCCCTTCACCGGATGTGTAGTTAAGATATTCAATTTTCTTACAGTTTCTCCATTTTTTGTAATTATCTCTGTAACTAGTACTGGATGCACAGTTTGAGGATTGTCAGAAACTAGAGAATTTATTTTCTTGAATTCTGCTGCCTGACCTAGGGGTAAATTATGTGTTGTTACCGTATTTTCTATTTCTATATCAATTATTATTTTTTCCACCTGCCTAACTTCTATTGGCATTGCAAAGTATACTTTTTTCTCAATTGCCTCCCTTGACATTTCCTCAAAATCCACATAATGTCCCTTTGTTGTAACATCTGAATGCATGTGAGTTAGTACAGTACTTTGTAATATCGGATTATTTTGAGTAATCGCTTTAAGTTTCAAATTTTGTAGACTTCCAGGAGTTACAAATTCAGGAAAAGTAGTAGCAATTTCTTGAATTTCCTGATTTTTTGAAGTTATTGATGTAATTATTAAAGTTGCATATGACAATCCTGGAAAAATTAAATTTATACTTCCAATTGTGCGATATTCAAAATAAGTAATTATTATTTTAAAAAAAATACGGAAAATTAAAAATAGAACATTAAAAAAATAAATAAATAAAATAGTTTCATAAACTTTAAAATGTACTAAATCATAAATTTTAAAATATATAAAATCGTATATAATAGATAGTTTT
>CAZIGU010000167.1:0-1505 GCA_964538545.1 uncultured Candidatus Peribacteria bacterium | reverse complement strand
AAATAAAGAATTTTTAAAACTACTATCAATTTTACTTAAATTATAAGTTAGCTCTTTAGGATTACCATATGTAAGATTAAACTCTTTGTTTATAATATTTTCTATAGAAAAATCATTAAGAGAATAAACTAAATTAGCATTATTAAGAAGTTGTTGATTAAATCTATATTTAATAAAGTTATTATCATCAATATCATTTTCTTGTTTATAAATATAATTAACTAAAGATATATTTCTTTCTGTAAATAATTTATCAATAAGAATATTAAATACTTTATTAGAACCAGAGTGATTATCAAGATACAATAAGTTTCTATAAAGGAATAATAATTGTTTTTTTGTTAGGTGAACATAACCATCATCAAGATAGTGATGACTAGCTAAATAGTTTTTAATATGAAAACTATGTGCTTTTAAAGTCTTAGCATTCTTTAATCTAATAGCTAAAATTTTTATTAGAATAAAATTATAAAAAATATGATACTGACTTGCTAAAAATAAATTATCAGACATTGAATAATAAGGAATCATTCGAATTTGCTTATAATTATTAATAGCATCTTGAAGTTCAAAGATAAGATCTTTTTCATTATCTTCAACTAAAGGAGCTGAATAAGAAACAATAGTAAAGTTTTCTAATTTAGTTATTTCTTCAATTGAAGAATATCTTTTATCACAGATTACTGCTTTAATATAAAGTTCTTGTTGAGGATATTTATCGACAATTTGTTTATAAAATAATCCATATTTTAAAAGTTCCTTTTTAGTTTTATGATGAAGTTCTAATATATTACGATTCAATGGAATTTGTAATCCATTATCTAAAGAGATAATCGTTATTTGCGTATCTAATGGATGATATTCACCAAATAAATGTTTATAATATCTCCAAGAAGTTTTATCTGAAAAATCTATAGTATGAGTTGGATATAATTGTTCAATAAGTTTATTATAAGACTTTGCTTCAATATCATTTTTGATAATGATAGATTTAGTTAAATTAATTGTATCTCTAATATAATTATTTGTTAAGATATTATTACCTAATATCTTTTCCACAATAGGTGTAGACATATTAAGTCCTTCTATTAAATGATCAGAAAATTTGTTTTAAAATAAAAAGAAACATCCAGAGAGGAAACTCTCTGGATGTTCTTATATTTATATTCATTATCTAAAAAATGATTTTAGTAGCAAAGAGTTAAATATGACTTATAGAATTTTTATCAATAAAATATATTAAAAAAATAAAGGTAAAATTTTGTGATTATTTACTAAAGGAATTAACATGCCTATTAACCCAAGTAGTTTAATATCTATTATTAATCAAAATAAAAATAAAAAACTTATCGCAACTAAAATTATAGAAACTAATCCTAAAATTCTTCCAGTGCTTCCTAAATTGATTTCTGATAATAAGATATCTAGAAGTATGATGAACAATGATGATAGATTAAATATCAATCGTAGTTTACTTGAAAATATTTATAACAAGATTAAAACTG
>CAZIGU010000166.1:1283-1506 GCA_964538545.1 uncultured Candidatus Peribacteria bacterium | reverse complement strand
TCAAACCATAAATCCTATGAAATTTCATAGATGCAAAGAATCAGCAGTTGGATCAAAACCACAATAAAAACTCCCTTTTCATTCATCAAAAGTTTTAAATAATTCTTCACTTGAAAATTGATACAATAATCATCTGTCAGATAGTTCTTGTTTTAAACTCTTCATTTTTAATTAATTACAAATAAATAACTTAAAATAATATATTTAAAAAGTGCTATAAATC
>CAZIGU010000166.1:0-1266 GCA_964538545.1 uncultured Candidatus Peribacteria bacterium | reverse complement strand
ATTTTTAGTCTATTTTAGTTAAATTAAGTTAAATTAAAAAAAACTTATAAAAATATGATATTTTGGGATAGAAAAAAATATACTGACCAAAACCCATATCTTACAAAAGATATATGTCCTTTTTGTAAAATAGAAGAAGATGAAAAGCCTCTTTTAGTACACAAAACAAAGCATTGGGAAATAAGACATAACAAATATCCATATTATTGATATAAGCAAAATCTTTTAGTTTTCCCAATAGAACACAAGATTCTTACAACAGAATTAAGCGATGATGAACTCATAGATTTTAAAAATATAGAGATTTTTATGAAAGATTACTTTTGAGAAAAAAGTTATTTTTCATTTATCAGACAAACAACATCTTGAAGAAGTGCAGAACACTTGCATTATCATTATCTAGAATGAATGTTTATACATTCAAAAGATGATAACTTATTATTTACAGTAAAAAATGTTTCAAAATGAGAGAAATAGATATATCTAAAATCTTTTGATCAAAATGTAGAACAAAACTACTAGAAAAATTTTTCCTAGAATATGAATCTGGGAACAATGAGTGATTTCACATGAGATGATTATCTCGTGATCTTGATGAGCAAATAAATTCAATAAAAAGAGAGTTAGATAGCTTAACTGAACTATGAATACTTAAATATAAAGAAGAACTAAAAAAGAAAATATTTTATGTAAATCCTAGATTTTATTTAGTTGATGATTTTGTAAATATATTTTTGAAATCATATAACCCAATAGATAGAATAAAAGAATTTTTCAAAAATAAAAATGACCTAGAACTAATAATAGTTAACGAGTCAGTAAAAACAAAGCTTATGAATCCTGGAAAATCTATACTTGATATTTTCTTGATATGAGAAATAGATAAAGAAGAACTTTGAACATTTTTAAGTGAGATATTTTATGGTAGAAAAATAAAATATGCTATTATTTCTACTCCTGATTTTTATAACAGACTTGAATTTTGAGACAAACTTATAAAAAACATATTAACAGAGAATTGAAATATATACCTAAAAGATAATTTAAAAATAAAAGAAAAGCTAGAATGATAAACATTCCAGCTTTTTAAATTACATTTTTACAACTCAAATTTTTTGTTCAAATTGATTATATTTTATCTTATAATAAGTAAGTATTCAAATCATTGCAGCATTATCCATGCAATAAACAAGTTTTTTTGGATAGATAAAATTTAAATTGTGTTTTTTTGATAATCTATCTATCTCATCTCTAAGTTTTGTATTT
>CAZIGU010000165.1:0-1509 GCA_964538545.1 uncultured Candidatus Peribacteria bacterium | reverse complement strand
ATCAATTTTAAAAGAATTATCACTTTATAATGGTGAATTAACTTGAAATTATAATGATATAACTGATAGTATTTATAATTTTCAATTAAACGAATGAATTGTTAAAAATGTATGAGATATTTGAGCTTGATTTTATGGTCCAAAAACTAGAGAATCTTTAAAAAATAAGTATTTAAATTATAAAAAAGAGTTAGAAGAAGCTGAAAAGATTAGACAAGAAGAAGAAAAAAGAAGAAAAGAATTAGAAGATAAATATAGAGAAATAGAAAAAAGTGTATTAGAGGAAGTTAATGAAAAAACTAAAGATTTACTTTGAGTTAAATTTTGAGAAGTATCTCCTAGAGTTAGAGAACTACAATTAACTTTAAAAGAGTTGTGATATTTTAGCGAAAAAGACACAGCTATTTATTGAGAAAAAACAAAAGAGTCACTTGCATTATTTCAACTAGAAAATGATTTAATTGATAGTTTAGACAGTCAATATGCATGAATTTTATGAGAAAGAACATTTTTTGTTTTAAAAACTAAACTTGAAGAAAAATATCTTGATTCTAAATTGAATGAAAATACGGATTTGCTTGAATTTGTAAGTGTAATTAATAATACAAGTTTATAAAAATACTCCTTTTTAAAGGAGTATTTTTTTTAGAAAATAATTATAGTATTTTCTTTTTTTAACTTCATTTCTTTTATTTCTTTTATTGTTTTATTATTTTTACCATTTATAAATTTAATTACTTCAGCTATATTTGCTTCACTAAGTCATATAGTAGAGTTATTATTACTTATATAATATATATGTCTGATTATTTCTTTTTGAAGTAGGGAAGATAATTTAATAAAGTCATTTATATAAAAATAACCATTTATTTCTAGAGTATTTATTTTATATTTTCAGCTATTAAAAATCAAAATTCATTGTTCATATAAAAAATTAGTTACTTGTTTATCTAAAAATTCTTTTATTTCTTCAAAATGACTAATTAAATTTGAAATATTTGATTTATAATTTCAATTTATTTTTTCAAATTGAGGAATTATATCGTGTCTTAATTTATTTCTAGATATATCTGTATCAAAATTGGATTCATCTATCTTGTATTCTAGTTTATTTTCATCTAGATAATTTAAAATTTCTTTTTTTTCTATGTTTATAAGGGGTCTAAGTATATTTCATGATTTTTCAGTCATATTTATAAGACCAGTTAATTTAGTTCCTCTTACAAGATTAAAGAAAAAAGTTTCTATTTTATCATCTAAATGATGTCATGTAATTACTTTATCAGTGTTATATATATTTAAAATAGCATTTAAAAAAGCATATCTTTTTTCTCTTGCAACTTCTTCCAATCATAGACTTGGGTAAAAATTATCTCTTATTTCTTTTATTTTTGCACTTCAAATTTCTACTTTAAATCACATTTTTTCTCATAGTTTTTCTAAAAAAACTTCTTCATCATCTGCCTCTTTTCTTAATTTATGATTAAAATAACATGCTACTAATTTTTT
>CAZIGU010000164.1:0-1515 GCA_964538545.1 uncultured Candidatus Peribacteria bacterium | reverse complement strand
AATCATGGTAGAGTATAAGATTTATTTCAGTAAACTGCTCATCCTATAGTATTTCTTGTAAATAGACTTCAATATATCTCTAATTTTTGAAGTAATTCATTATCATTATATGAATCTCAATTTTCTTTTGAACTTCTTATTGCTCAATCACTATAAATACTAGCACTTATATATTTTACATTATTATTTACATATATATTTCCAGATTTTTTATAATCATTTAAAACATTGTAATTATCTTTTAATACTATAATTCATAATTTATTTTTTAAAGTGTTTAAATCATTATTTATTATTATATTTCAATTTTTTACAATAAGAGTTTCATATCATAGATTTTCTCATCATATAGTTATATTTCATTCTATATATTTTACTCAATTTAAAATTTGTCAATTTGACATATTACTTATATATTTGTAAGCACTTTCTCTTATTTTTGTTCTTAATTGAGATTTAGATAAGTCAGAGAAATTACTTTCTTGTCATGTTATATCTCATTTTCAATCAAATTGTAGTAATCATTCTACTTTTAATCATAATGTTTGTTTATCACATCACTCAATAAATTTAGAATCTATATAGTATACTATGGTTTTTCATCATAGAATATATGATATTTTCATATCTTTATTTTCTACTTTAGGTCATTTTAATAAATTTTCATTTCAGTCTATTGCTCAATAAAATCATAGACTTATTTCTATATTATTTCAAAAATATTTAACTATATTTTTGAAATCTCTCCATATGTGTCATTCAATAGTACTATAAATTGAGTTTTTAGATATATCTAAATTTCAATTTGTATATCATACCAAATTTCATTTATTTAATAGAGATATTTTATAATCTTGAAGTTTTCATATTTCTGGATTAGCATCCCAACTATCTCAAAAATTATTAGATACTTGTATGTCTCATAGATATACAGGAGGTAAAAAATTTGTTTCTGATGAATTGAAAATTGATATATTAAGTTGAGAACTTACATTTTCATATTTATCATTCCAATTATTTAAATTTATTAAAAATTTATTAGTATATATTCAAGGAGCAAGAGATTTTAATTTAAATTCTATTTCTCATTTTTCGTTTGTTATTGCTCAATTTGATAATTCAAATATTATAATTGCATTACTTCAAGTCTTATCTACTGTATTTGTTTTTATCTCTTTACATCATGCAAGTCAATCACAAAAATGCTCTATGCTGTTTATTTTTTTATTATAAATAGGATTTCAATATTTGTCTTTTAGAGATATTTTATACAAATAATAATTTTCATTATTAGCATATTTATTTTCTCAAGAATATATTATATTAGTTTTATTCGGATCTAATTCATTAGGGTATATATTTAATATAGATTTAGTTTTTGTATGATTTCAAGCCCAATCATAAGATTCAATTAATATTTCATATTTTCAAGAATCTTTTGTTTTTAAGAAATCTTCTAACTTTATTTCTATTATATCAGATTCTTTTTTACTTCAATCAATATTAAATTTTTCA
>CAZIGU010000163.1:0-1522 GCA_964538545.1 uncultured Candidatus Peribacteria bacterium | reverse complement strand
ATTTGTTTAAAAATAAAAAATAAATAAAATCTTGCAGATTTTATTTATTTTTTTTAATTATGAGTGCGCTAGAAAAGAAACTACTAAAAAAATTAAGAAGTTGAATAATGGATTTTTGAATGATAAAACCTTGAGAAACTGTATTATTATGAGTATCTTGATGAAAAGATTCAATGGTTTTATGATATTTATTAAATGAATATAGAAAACAAGTAAAAGATAAATTTGAAATAAGAGGTATTTATATATTTAAAGAATTTTTAATAGATTGTGATATAAATTTTGAAGAAAAAAGAAAGTATTTTGAAGAAGTATTAAATATTCCTCTTGAAAAAGTAAATATAAATCTTCCAGAAGAATCTAAACTTAATGATTGAGTTGGTCAAAGCTGTCAATGGTGTGCATATGCTAGGAGAATTGCAATGTTTAAACTATGCCAAAAATATAATGCAACCAAAATAGCATTCTGACACCATATGGATGATATAGTTGTAACAACTATGATGAATATGTTAGAATGAAGAAAATTAAAAATAATGCCTCCTGTTAATAAAATGAGCAAATGAGATATAACTTTTATAAGACCAATGGTTTATATAAGAGAAAAAGAATTAGTTACTTTTGTTAAACAAAAAGAGATTCCTTATTCTCCTTGTAATTGTCCTGTTTGAGAAAATACAATGAGAAATAAAATAAAATATTGAATAATATGGGAAAATGAAAAAAACTTTCCTAAATATACAGAAAATATGTTTTGGGCTCTTATAAGAGACTTTAGAGAAAAATATGAAAAAGACTGATATACTATGTAATTTGCTTAATAAATAAAAATATGTTAATATATTAAAGAATTTTAAATATTAACATTTTTTTATGCCTGAAAGTATATATTCATTAAAGATTTTTCATTGATTTGATAAAGAAATAGTAGACTCTATTGTAAATAATTGTGAGCATAGAAAATATTCTATGTGAGAATTGATTATAGCAGAATGAGAAATGTCTAATTGAGAATGATATATCTTAAAAAGATGAAAAGTAACTATATCTATTTGAGGGAAAAAAGTTGCTGAACTTAACCCTGGAGATATTTTTTGAGAAATAGCATTATTAAATGAAGAAGAAAGAACTGCTACTGTAAAATCAGCTACAGATATAGAAGTTATTGTATTAAACTTAGAAACATTAATAAAAATAATTAACAATGATACAAATAATATAAATAAATTAATTATTGAAAGAATAGAAGAAAATTTAAAATTATAAAAAGACCATAATGGTCTTTTTATTTTGTTATTATTCTAAAAGCTTTTTTTCATTTTCTAAGTAATATAAATTTATCATTTATAAAACAAGTATTCAAATCTAAATTAAAATCAGTAACTTTTTCTTCATTTATAAATATTGATCCTGCTTTTATTGCATTTCTAGCATTTGAATTTGATGATTCAAGACCAGATTTTACTATAGTTTCAAATAGATTTTCTCAAGAATAATTAAATCATCACATTGCAAATTGAAA
>CAZIGU010000162.1:0-1530 GCA_964538545.1 uncultured Candidatus Peribacteria bacterium | reverse complement strand
CAAATTGTTTTCATTCTAAATATCATTGATTTTTCAAAAAAGTTAGTGTTTTTAAGTCATTTGATTTTGCAATTTGATTTACTTCTTGAACACTTTTATTATTATTTTCATTACCTTTATCATTTCCATTACTTTTAATTTCATCATAAATTCTTTTAGTATTATTAAAAATAATAGCAATACTATTAAATCTTTCTTTGAAATTAGGGAACTTTATTTGTAAATTTTCGATTGTTTTGACTTTTTTCTCTAAATTAAAATAGTTTTTATTAAATAATTCAAGTTCTGTTTTTCATAAAATTACATCTTTTGGGCTTTTAGTAAAGTTTTCTTTTCATAATCATAGTAAATCTCATCAAGATAAAAATTCTTTTTCAATAGAATTAAAAACTTTTTCATCTTCAATTGATATTTCTCAATTATTAGAAGATTTTTCTCATTCTTCTGCTTTTAATTCTTTATCTGTATTTTTTGAATCTAAAGCTTTTTTTAATCTTATAAAAGAATCTTTATCAACTGGTAAAGATAAAGTATTATCTCAATCAATTTTACTTCTAATTTCCTCTGGAGAACTTGTTCTAAGTAAATCAAAAATATCTTCTTCTAAAATACCAAAAGAATTACTTTTTATAGCATCCTTTAATCAACTAAATCATTTTATTCAAGAAAACTTTTCTATTTTTCTCATTGCTGATAAATCTTTTTTATATTCTCAAATATCAGATTTTAAATCTCCTAATAAGCTTTTACATTCTTGTTTTGCTCAATTACTTTTTTCTTTAAATGCTTTTTCAAGTTCTTCATATTCTTCTAATCAAGAAGAACTAAATTCAGATGGAAGAGTTTTTAACTCATTTTTATAAGACTCTAAAAGTTCTGGGATAGTTTTTTCTTTACCAGCTTTTTCTCCTTCATTATCAACTTTACAAGTTCATACACCTTCCTTTTTTAGTTCTTCTACTAACATAAAACAACAAAAAAAATGCTAAAATCAATTTATTTTAACATTCTTTTTTGAATTTTGCAAAAATATTCTATTTATCTTGTTATTTTTCTAATTATTTAAATGCCTCTTCTACTGCAAGAATATTTTCAGCTTTTAATGCTTCGCCTTTTTCATTTCATGTAATATTTAATCTTACTGCTTTTTCTCACGAATCAGCTTTGGGTAAAAAGTTTCCCATATTATCAAAATATTCAGGTGGAAAATCGTCAGCAACAGCAACTATAGCTTCTAAATCATAATATTTTGTATGATCAGTTAATGCAGTTTTTATAGTTTCTAAATTATATCAAGGAATTCATAATTTTTCTATTTGAAAAGAAATTTTATTTAAACAAGTTTCTCTATTTTCTCAGCTATCCATTGCTTCATCAAAATCACATAAAACTCAATCTGCTGTAGTAGCAACAGCTTCTGAAGCAGGTTTTCAATCACTTTGTTTTGCTACTTTTGTTTTTCAATCTAAAACTTGTTGAACATTTCAAGAAACTGATGAAACTTGTTGAGCAGTTGGAACTTTAGTATTA
>CAZIGU010000161.1:420-1535 GCA_964538545.1 uncultured Candidatus Peribacteria bacterium | reverse complement strand
AATTATTATTTAAAAATTCCTCTAATTTTGGTTTTTTAGATAAAATATCACTTAATTGTATATCTAAAAACTCTAAATAATTCAACATAATAATATCATTAATCATCTAAATCTACTTTTTTTACATTTCACATTTGAAATCTTTTTCATATACGTGTTTCTCATAAACAATAAGAACAAACAGCTGTTGGCATAGAAAATCTCAAATGCATTCACTCTAAAGTCTCATAAAACTGCTTATCTTCTAATAGTAAATTTGAGAGTTCATAAGATCATTGTCAATTTAATCAATTAACATGCATAACTACAGCTTTTGGATTAACAGTTTTTACTCTAGAGACAAAAACTTCTCTTTCAGCTTGAGAAACTATATCTCATTTTGTAACAATAACTATATCAGCTAACTTTAACATCGGTCCTATTTTTTTTGGAGTATTTATTCAACTTAAATTATCTATAACACAAACTGCTTTTATATCTTTTATATATGGACTACATCTATTACAAAGACCTGCACTCTCAGTTATAAGTATTTCCAAATCTTGTTTTTTCCCCCAATCAAATATTTCTTCTATATTACTTACAAAAAAATGATCTGGACATATATTTGCTGAAAGGGCTTTTTTAACAGGAATTCATAATTCAGCATATAATTTATCATCATCTGTCATAAGACAATCCATTTTTATAACTCAAACCCTTACATTTTTTTGTAAAAAATCTTTTATTATTTTTATAATAACAGAGGTTTTTCAAGACGAAGGAGGTCATGAAAATGTTATTAAGTTTAGTTTTTTTTCTGACATAAGAAATTTTATATATTATATAATAATAATACTTATTATTGCTATAATTAAAAATTTTAGTTTCTAATTTTTACATTTTTTATGTATTTATCTGCTATATTTTTAAATTTTTCCAATTCTAATCTAGTAAAACTTTCTCAAGAAAAATTTGGATCAAGAGTATTTCAAGCTCTATAATTTTGTAAATAATAAGCTTTTGCTCCAGAAATATATTTTGAAATATTTAAAACAATATTTTCATCATGAATTCATTTTATAATAGTGGTTCTAAATTCATAATCTATATTACTATTTTTCAATATATTTATA
>CAZIGU010000161.1:0-394 GCA_964538545.1 uncultured Candidatus Peribacteria bacterium | reverse complement strand
TTTTTACTCATACAATTTTATCAAAACTTCATATTTTATGTTTTATATCCATTGCAACATAATCAACTAAATTATTTTCTAAAAGTTTTTTTATAATTTCAGGATCTCTTCCGTTTGTATCCAATTTCACCTTATATCAGAGAGATTTAATTTTAAAACAAAAATCAAATAAATCTTTTTGCAAAGTAGGTTCTCAGCCACAAATGGAAACTCAAGTCAAAAGTCATTTTCTTATTTCTAAAAAATTGAAAAATGCTTTTTCAAGTATCAAATTTTTATATATATTTTTTAGCTTTTCTTCCAAAACAAACTCACTATTATGACAATAACCACATCTAAAATTACAACCTGGTGTAAATATTATAGCTGAAACTTCTCATGGAAATTCTATCAA
>CAZIGU010000160.1:0-1561 GCA_964538545.1 uncultured Candidatus Peribacteria bacterium | reverse complement strand
TTGAAGAAGAAGCAAAGCTTGTAATAGAAGCTTTTAGAATGAGAGGTAATCAAGTCTCATTTAGAGATATTGCAAAATTTCTTGATACAAAAACTGATAAAAAATGGGATGCTAATAAAGTTAGCAAGATGATAAAAAATAAAAAATATTACTGAGTACAAGAATTTTGATGAGGAGAAGCAAAAATTGATACTAAATGATATAGACCGTTAGTTTCTCAAACACTATTTGAAAAAGCAAATAATATTTGAGTTACAAATACTTTTAAAAAGAGAGATGATTTTCCAAAATATTTAAAGGGTATATTAAAAGATACAGATAAACAAAATTTTTATCCTTTTGAAAAAGAAAAAAAGAGTTGAAGAAAATATTGTTATTATCATAATTCTTGAAGGAAAAGTAGTTATTATGTAAATATAAATGAGGATAAAATTTTTAAAGAATTTGAAAAGCATATTGATAACTATAATTTTCCAGATGTTTTCCAAGAATTATCAAAGGCTACATTAAAAGAGCAATTTAAGGAAAAAACAAAAGAAATAGAGCAAGATAAAAGAGAAACTACTAAAGAGCTACATATATTGGATGATAGATTAAAAAACTTGAAAATTAAGTGGTTAGATAATAAAATGACTGATGAGGAATACTATTCTGACAAAAAAGAAATTGAGAATGAAATAGAAAATCAAAAAGAAAAACAAAATGCAATAAGGGAAGGTGAAAAAAATATCATTGAAAACATTGAAGAATTTTTAGAACTTTCTAAAAACCTTGCTACAAGCTACAAAACTTGAGATAAGGCAAAAAAAGCAAAAATTATTAAAACTATTTGTTTAGAACTAATTTTAGACAATAAAAAACAGCTTACTATAAAGGAAAATAAGCTGTTTGAGATGATAAAATCTCTTAATTGTAATGTTTGGTACGCCTAATTATAAAAGTGTCGAACTTTTAGATCCATTAATTAAGTATATAAAAGAACACTTTTCTGATACTTATGAATTTATTGAAGATGCTCATAAAGCTCTACATGATTTAGATAATAAATTAAAAGAAACTATTCAATAGTTTCTTTTATTCTTCTAAAACTTTAAATAAAAAATATATTATTCTATAATTTAACATTATTACTAATAAAACTAAAAGTAATAATAATATAAAAGTATAAATATTTATTTCAATTCATAAAGAAATAAATATAGAGTAAATTATAGTAATTATAGAGAATAATAAAGATTGCTTAAAGTATCATAGAAATAAATTATATTTATTATTTTCTTTAAGCATTTTTACATTTTTATTATCTTTACTTTGGTGTAATAATGTAAGTCCTACTCATAAAAAACTCATAAATATTGAAGTTATAGTAATTACTATATTTGCTAAATTTTCAATATTTTCACTCTTAGGAATTTCTATACTAAAATAATATAGTAAGAAAGATATAATTGTAACTACAATTAATGTAAATATATAAGGACAATATTTGTCATTTGATAATAAGAACATAATATTAAATTTATTTATTTCAAGATAAGTTCCAATATATGGTAAATAAGGT
>CAZIGU010000159.1:0-1567 GCA_964538545.1 uncultured Candidatus Peribacteria bacterium | reverse complement strand
CTCTTCCGATCTTTATTTTTTTTTGATAAATCTGATATTTTATTTTTTATTTTAAATATTTTTATTTTATATTTTTCTTTTAGTGAGATATTTTCTTTTAAATTATTTTTTAAATCTAATAAATTATTATTTTTAAGTTCATATCAAACTTGTGGGTCTGAAATAGGAAAAAAAGAAGAAATATCAACATCTGATATATCTTCATCTATATATATATCATTTACTGTTTTATAAGATATATCTTCTTTATATTGAGCAAAATCATCTTCATCTTCATATTTGTTTGAAAACATCAATATATTTTTACAAAATAAAGTTTTTTAGATTATATATCTTTTAAAAAAATTGCAAAAGATAAATTTATGAGTAAATTATAAAAGTTTATTTGATAATTTTAAAATATGAAAAAAATTATTTTGTTTATAAGTTTTATTTTTGTTTATAGTCAAACTAGTGCTTATCAAGAATATATAGAAAAAACTATAGATAACAAAAAAGTATCTGTTATAAAAGTAATTCTTGATTGAAAACATACTCTAAAAATAGCATCAACTAAATCTTGAGATTCTATATCTTGACTTGTTAATAGTGTTTGATGACTATCTTGAGTAAATTGATGATATTTTTGTCCTGCTGATTATGCAAATTGTAATTGAGAAAACCGTAGTGATATGACAAAAATATCAAATTTTGAAACTATAAATACAAGTAATATATGACTTAATTATAATCAATCTTGATTATTTGGTATAGATGAGTTTTGAAATCTAAAACTTATCCCATATTTTGATACAACAGACTTAAATACTATAAGATATGGGATATGAAACTACCCTATTTTACTTCACAAATGATACAATAAAATAGATCTGAATTATCTTGATAAAAAAATGAATACTTCATGAATAAAATCTTTTATATGTTCTAGTGATGATAAAACATTATATATGTGAAATATTTCAAATATAAAAGTATATGAAATGCCTGATTTCTTAAAAACAAATTTTGATTGTAAAAATGCTATAAATTTAGATTCATGATGAAGTTTATCAATGGTTTATAATAAAAAAGTTATAAAGAAAAATTGAAGACCTATATTAGATGCTTTTGTAGTAGTTGAAACAAAAACTAAAAGTTTTGATAAAACAAAATATAATAATATTTTAAATAAAGTATATAAAAATATAGATAAGCTAGATAATGAAAAACTTAAACAATTTGAAAATATGTTTAAAATGAAAATGAAAAATTATGAAACTGAATCTCTTAAATATTATATTTTAAACGAAGTTGCAACATATATAACTAAAAAACTATGACAAGATATTTAGCATACCTACATTCTATATGAATAAGCCAAAAAAAACTTAATAAGATATTTGAAAATAATGAAAATTATAAAAAAATATGGGAAGAAATAAATTATGACCTATTAAGAAAATATTATTCTGATGAAAATAAAATAAATGAAATTCTTAAAAATTTTAAAAATATAAATATTTCATATCTAGATAAAAAAATATCTGATTTAGAAATAAAAATAATAACATTAAAAGATAAAAATTAT
>CAZIGU010000158.1:0-1569 GCA_964538545.1 uncultured Candidatus Peribacteria bacterium | reverse complement strand
TAATATCTGAAAGGCTTGCAATAATAAATGTAGATTTTGTATGAGCTCTTTAGTTTGACAAGATGAAAAGGAATTAACTAAATTTAAAATTATAAAAGATGAAATTTATAAATATTCAAAAAAATGATATAAATCAATATGATTTTTGGGTTGAGATATATCCATACATCCTAATATTTATGATATAATAAAAGAATCAAAAATAAATTGATTTGAAAATATAAATGTTATTACAAATGCTATGGTTTTTTCTGATTTTTTAAGAGCAGAAAAATTGGTTTTATCATGAGTAACTAGAGTAAATATTTCAATACATTCACATAATAATAAAATAGAGGATTATTTAACTCAAATAAATTGATGATTTGATAAAAAAATAAAAGCAATAGATAATTTCAATTTATTAAATAAAAAATGATTTTTAAGATCAAGTTTGTCAATAAATATAGTTTTAAATTGATTGAATTATAAGGATATACTAAAAACATGTTTATATTTTTATAAAGTTAAAAATATAAAAGATATTAGAATAAATTTTATTTGGAATAGATATTTTTTTTCAGAGAAAGATAAAAAATATTTAGAATTAAGATATAATGATTTTCTACCATATTTAAAAGATTTAATGATTTTTTCTTTAAAAACTGATTTGAGAATAACTTTTGATTCAATACCTGCCTGCATATTTAATAAAATATGATTTAAAAATATAGATTTAATAGTTAAAAAATTTTTATGAGAAAATATTGATCATATAGAAGAAATATCAAATTTAAATAAAAATGTTATATTTGATTGGAAAAAACAAAAATTAAATGAATTAAAAGTAAAATTTGATAAATGTAATACTTGTTTATTTCTTGAAAATTGTCAATGAGTTCGGAAAGAATATTTTAATAAATATTGAGAAAAAGAATTTTTTCCAATTAGTTAATAATATTAAACAAGAAATAAAAAGTATTTTATTTTAAAATTAAGATATTAATATAAAAAAATGAACAAACTAAGGCATATAGAAATAAATATATGAAAAGCATGTAATAATAAATGCAGATTTTGTATGAGTTCAAAGTCAGAACTTTGGGATATTAAATTTGTTTCTTTAGATATATTAAAGGAAAAGATAAAGTGATATTCTGATAATTGATATAAATCTATAGGTTTTTTATGATGAGATATATCAATTCACTCAAATATTGTTGAAATAATCTCTTTTTGTAAACAAAATTGATTTATAAATATAAATGTAATATCAAATTGAATGAAATTTGATGATTTAATATTCTCTAAAAAATTAGTTGATTCATGATTGACAAGAATTAATTTTTCAATTCATTCTCATAAAGATGAGATAGAAGATTATTTAATACAAGTTCCATGATGACTTCAAAGAAAATTAAAAGCAATAGATAATTTTAAAAGTTTTTATAAAAAATGACTACTTAGAGATGATATAAGTATAAATATTGTATTAAATAGCAAGAATTTATCTACAATAGTTGAATCTTGTTTATATTTTTATAAGTTTAAAAATATAAAAGATATAAGGATAAATTTTATATGGCTTAA
>CAZIGU010000157.1:0-1573 GCA_964538545.1 uncultured Candidatus Peribacteria bacterium | reverse complement strand
AATGGTTCTTTTATTTTATTATATAATCACTATCTATTTTATATAAAACAGAAGCAATATCTCTATTGAAAACTTTATCATGTAAGACAAGATTAACATAATCGTTATAACTACTATATTTTAAAATATAATTAGAGTTTAGAGAAGTTATTCTTCAATCTGTAAACACTGTAAAAAGTGGTTCTTTTTCTTGATTATTACTTCTATAAACAACTAGGCTTCAAGCATTATAAGTTGCATTATCAGGTAATAAATAATAAGAATAATTTGCATCATTAACTAATCTGAAAAACAATCAACTGTTATCTAAATTAGAATAATTATTAACAATGTTAATTTTACTTTTTCAATCTACTTTTATAGTCTCATAAAAAACTTCATTATAGGTATCTTTTAATATAATTTTTGGATAAACTAGTTTATTAGAAGTATCATTAGATGTTAATACTGAAATAGTATAATTTCAAGATCATTTATCTAAAATAATATTTTCTAATTCATCTAACAATCCATCATTAGTAACAATATCTATTTTTCAAGTTTTTTCATTTATGTTTGCTATATTGACTCAACTTTTAAAAACTTTAATTCAAGATGAGTTTTCTCAAACTTTAAAAGTAAAATCTCAATCATTAGTAAGTGTTGAATTATCTCCATTTTTTGTAGATAATTTTGAAACCATTCATCATCTTACTCTATAAACATTAACAGGCTCATCATCCAACTTTTCATCAAGAGATCAAAATAAATCTTCATCCATATAATCATTTATATTTGGAATAGGTGGATAAATTTCAAATTTTATTTCTTTATATCAGATATTATTATTTATATCCCTTATAACTAGTCATATTTTCTTATCATATAATTGATTAAAAGGTCAAACATCAACATAAATTTTAGAGTCAACTATAATGAAATTTAAATTATTCATGTTTGAAGAATCATTATCATTCTTAGTATTTCAATCTCAAGAACTATCAACTGGTAAATCAAAATCAATATATGCTTCTTTTATTCATGTATCTTCATATATATAAGAAGTTAAATCTATTCTTTGTTTTTGATAAACTGGTACTCTGATCTTAGATAAATTTATATCTGGAGAGTTTGAATCAGAATGGATTTGTGGAGACAATAATACTTGATTACTAATTGTAGAATTTATGCCATTTTTAAATGAAGAAACTTTTGCATAATATAAATCATTATTTCTAGGAGTAGATATTAAATATTTTTGAGAATTATATCATAAATTATATAGTTCCCAATCAGATATATATTGAAAATCTATTGACTGAATACTTCAATCATAATAAGATAATTCAACATAACTATCATCTCTAACATCTGAATTATTTCAAATATATGAAATTTTAGTTCAAAATAATAAAGGTTTTCATATTAATTTTCTTATATCTACTCAAGAGTATATCATTTTATTCCCCTTTCTAATAAATCAATCTCAATTTATTCAAACAATATTTAAAGTATTTTTTACTTCTATATGTCTGTTTTTAGGTACAATTATACTCTTTATTTCTCATGAACTTCATATAGTATATTTTAAAAC
>CAZIGU010000156.1:0-1584 GCA_964538545.1 uncultured Candidatus Peribacteria bacterium | reverse complement strand
TAGAAACTAAAAGTTTTTTATCTGATAAATTAAAAGTTTTTATTATTTCATATAAATCTTCTCAATAAGTAGATAAAATCTCTTCTTCTAAAATAGACTCAAAAGAATTTTCTAAAATATTTTTAGAAAAAATATCTATATTTTCAAATATTTCTAAATCTATATTTTTTATATATTCTTTTTTAGATATCAAAGTATTTATAAAAGTTTTTATATAATTATAATCATTAAAATATCATTTTAATTTTTTAGAAAATCTTTTAAAAACTTCATAAATTATAAAAATTTCATTTTCTTGAAATCAAAAAATATATTTAATCAACTCATTTTTATCTCTATTATCTTTTCATTTTATAGTCAATATTTTTGATAGATAGAAATATATTTCTGAAAAAATAATTCAATTTTTTCAATTCAATATATTTCTAATTTTTGTTATTTGACTTTCTATAGTATTTTCTTTATAAAATTTCGTTATTATATTTTTAAAATCTCAACTTTTTATTAAAATATTTGATTCATCTGATATAAAATTTAAAAATTCTATATTTTCTGATTTAGTTTTATCTATAAATAAAAGTATTTCTTGTTGTATTTTTCAAATAATAGATATATTTTCTATTATTGAATCTATGTTTGTTTCATCTTCTAAAACAGAAATTAAAATATGTTTAAATAAACTATTGTTTTTTAATGAAAATAATTTACTTATAGTATCATTTTTTAAATTTAATATATCTTCTATTTTTATATCTAAGTTAGATATAATTTTAATTATTTCTACCAAATTATTATCTAAAACTTTATCATGAATAAATAATTTTTTTTCTATTATATATAAAATATTTTCATCTTTTAGTCATTTTTTAAAATTATTTCTTAAAAAATTTTTTAAAAAATCCAATTCTTCTTGAGAAAAATTTATAATTATATCTAAAACTTTAAAACTAAGTTTATCATTGTATAGAAATATTTTAAAAAACTCTAAAATAAATATTCTTAATTTTATATTAATATCTTCGTTTCATAAAGACAAAATATCTATATACCCACTTATTTTAGATAAATTCAAATAATTTAAAGATTTTTCATTTATTTCAAGTCAAAATTTTACTTTTAAAATGTGTGTTCTAAAATTTGTTTTTAAATATAAAATCTCATTTTTAAATTCTTCAATATTTTTAAATTTATATGCAAGTAAAAAAATAAATTTTCTCAAATAATTTATATCATCATTGTTTATATCATAATCTTGTTGTCATAAATCTAAATTTATATCTTTTATTATATTATCAAGTTCATTTTGAGGTAATAATTTTCACATAATATCAAAAAATTTTTTTTCTTCTATATAAGATATATCTCTATTATCATTTTTAAATATAGTTAAAAATAATTTTTTCATTCTTTCATGATCAAAATTTTCTTCTATATACTGATTTATTAAAATATTTTTTAAAATATTATCAAATAATTTATCTGTTATTATATCTCATAATCTATTTTTTATTTCTATTAAAATTTTAAACAATCATATATGACTTATTTTATATACATCATCTATACTTTTTGTATTTTTAATAA
>CAZIGU010000155.1:0-1584 GCA_964538545.1 uncultured Candidatus Peribacteria bacterium | reverse complement strand
AATTCTTTTATTATAGATTTTCTAACTAAGTTATCATAGTTTATAAAATTATTATAAACTTTTTTAGTTTCATTGTATTTAAAATAATATTTATCTATTTTTGATAAAGTATTTATATCAAAAACTTCTATAGCAAAATCAAAATTAAATAAATCTCATATTTTTCAATTGTTTGCAAATGTTTTTTCACTTGAAAAAATAAAACTTATAAATATAATTATTAAAAATAATTTTTTCATAAATAAATAATTAAAAAGTAAGATTTATTTATAATATTTTTTAAATAAAAGTCAATATGAAAAGTGATAATTTTTATGATATTTTATGAGTTTCAAAAACTGCTACAAAAGATGAAATTAAAAAAGCATATAGAAAAAAAGCTATGGAACATCATCCTGATAGATGATGAGATCAAGAGCATTTTAAAAAAATAAATGAAGCATACGATGTTTTATCAGATGATTCAAAAAGAAAAAAATATGATATGTATTGATCTACTTGATGAAATCCTTTTTCTTGATGATGATTTGATTTTTCAGATATATTTTGATGATGAAGTCAAAAAAGTTATTCATATACTTCAAGTTGATGATGATTTGATTTTTCAGATTTTTTTTCTTGATTTTGAAATCAAAACAACACTTGAGATTATTATGAAAAAAAAGAAAATTTGGATATAGAAAAAACTTATGAAATACCTATTTTTGATATGATTTTATGATGTAAAATAGAAATAACTTGATATAATTGAGATAAAGCTAAACTAAATATTCCAAAAAACACAAAACCATGAACTAAATTTAGAGTAAAATGATTTGGTAAAAAATCTTGAAGTCAAGTATGAAATATGATAGTAACAGCAGATGCAAAAATGCCAAAATCTATAGATGATTCAGACTTAGAAATTTTAAAAAATATTTCAAATAAAATAAAATACTAATATGAAAATAGCAATCATATGAGCTACTGATAATAAAGAAAAATATTGATATAAAATATTTCAAAAATTTAACTTAAAAGATAATAAAATATATTTATTAAGTCAAAGGCTTGAAAGTATAGATTGAATAAAAACTTATAAAGAAATAAGTCAAATAAAGGATTTTATAGATTTATATATTTTTGTTGTTAATCCTAAAATTTCTTTAGAAATTTTAAAAAACAACTTAGATTTATTAAATAAATCTAAGTTATGGTTTCAGCCTTGAACTTTTGATAAAGACGTAGTAAATTTGTTAGAAAATAACTGTTTAGTTTATGAAAATGAAAGTTGTATATTACTTTCATAATAATTTTGAGAAGAATCATTTTTTTTCTTCTTTTTTTTGTGATTGAGATAATCTAAGAGAAACTTCTATTTGCTTTACTATATTTTCTACATTTTTTTTAAAATCAGATGCATTGTAATTTATATTTAATAATATATTTTTAATATATACTAAATCTTGTCATCTCAAATGAATTGAATTCATAATAGCTTCAAGGTAATCATAACGAACAGAATTTGCTATATTTGATATTTCAACAGATTCTATTATTTCTCACATTTTTACATTATTTTCAAGTAATGTGTTTATATTTCTT
>CAZIGU010000154.1:0-1600 GCA_964538545.1 uncultured Candidatus Peribacteria bacterium | reverse complement strand
TAATATAATATATTAAAATTAATTATTTTTTATGGATATATTTTTTTATATTTGTCTTTTTACTTATTGACTACTTTTTGGAAGTTTCTCAAGTGTAATAATACATAGATTAAAATCAAATGAGAATTGAATATGCTCTTGAAGAAGTCATTGTCCAAAATGCAATACAACTCTTAAATTTTATGATTTAATTCCTATATTTTCTTGGCTAAGCACTTTATGAAAATGTAGATATTGTAAAGAAAAAATACCTTATATATACCCTATTTTAGAATTATCAACTTGAATATTATTTAGTTTAATTTGAATATTTTTAATTGATACAAACCTTGTTTTTTCTTGAAATATTAACGAAATAATAAGATTGATATTTTGGTTATCAATTTCATTCATAACAATATTATACATATTTTATGATATTTTATTTTTAGAAATTCATGAATGAATAATGTTATCTTGAGTTATAATTTCAGTTATATGACTCATAAGCAATGATTTGTTTATAGATATTATTCCTAATATATGAGATAATATAAACAACAACATTATGGTGATAATATCTATTATATTTACTCTTATATCTTTATGATTTTTATATCTAATAATGCTTAAAGAATTAGATATAAAATATGATGTTCTAATTATTTTATCAATTATAACTTTATTAATAGTATTTAAATATTTTTGAATAAACCTATCAAGTATATCTGTATTAAATTGATTTACTGCGGCATTTGCTATATTTGTATTCTTTTATTTACAAATAGTATTATCAAACTGAAAAGCTCTATGATGATGAGATTTAAGAATATGAATTATGATATGATTACTTTCTTGAATAAGCTTAAGTTTTCCAGCAATGATGTTAACTTATATAGTATGAAGTATAATTTCTATAATGATAATATTTTATCAAAAATTTATACAAAAAAATAAAGAAATCTTAAATGTAGTACCATTTTGACCATTCTTATGAATATGATTTTTGCTTACAATATTATTCCAAAATCACATATTAAATATTATAGAAATATATTTTTAATTATTGTCTAGACAAATAAATTTACTTATATAAAAAATTTTGATAAAATATATTTAACTTTAAAAAAATAAAAACAAATTATGACAAATAAAAAAACAATTCAAGCAATAGTAGATTTTATAGTTAGTGCTGAAAAATCTATTAAAAATGCAAAAAAATTATTAAAAGATGTAATAGAAGAAAACAATTTAAACTTGGATTCAACTATAGATTTAAATGCAAAATGACTAACTACATATACAAGTGAAGATTCAAAAATAATAGAATGAGTTTTTACTTGAAATGATATGTTATGAGCAGATGGAAACAAATATCCAGTTCCTGTAAATTATTCTTCTAAATCTAAACTAGTTCAATGAGATAAACTAAAACTTACTATTGAAGCAAATGGTAAAATGTTATATAAGCAAATATCTCCTATTGAAAGAGAGATTAAAACTTGACTTGTTGTGAGAGAAAAAGAAAAATACCAAGTTATATCTGAATGACAAACTTATGATTTATTAACTGCTGCAGTTACTCATTTCAAAGTAAGTATTTGAGATAAGATAAGTATAT
>CAZIGU010000153.1:0-1627 GCA_964538545.1 uncultured Candidatus Peribacteria bacterium | reverse complement strand
AGTTGCAGTACAAGATAAATCACCTAAATCAAGAGTATCATTACCATTAGCATCAGTACAAACTGTAGCTTTTTTAAATTTTAATTCTCTAACTTTAACATCAGCAGAATCACTAGCTTTAATATTGAAATTCATAACTTCAACATCATTAGCACCAATTACTTGTCTTAAATTTGAAGACAAAGCATTTTGAGTTAATGCAAAACTTGGAGTAGCTATAGAAACTTTTTTAAGAGATATAGCATTTGGAGTAATATCTGTAATAGTAGTATCATTTAATACTTCTTTCATTACTACATCATTAGCAACAATAGTATTACCTGCAGTAGTAGTAGCAGCAGCAATTCTAACAGTATAATCACCATTTTTAGCATCAGAAAGAGTATCAGCTCTAACAGCTAAAGTATAAGTTTGTCCAGATTTTAGAATTAATCCTAAATCAGTATTAGAATATACTTTTGAACCATCACCAGAAACATATCCTAAATCATATACTTGATTTGTATTTTCGTTAAAAATTTCTAAATTTCCAATTTGAGCAAATTTTTCTCAAGTTGGAGCATCGTTAGTAGAGTCAATAGTAAATTTTAAAGTTGATAATTCAACATCTTTACCACTATTAACTGTAACTTTAACTTTACCTAAAATTACATTTTTAGTATCTTTTAAAACTTTATCATTAGATGCATCAATTTTTTCAATTGAAACAGCTCAAGCAGTTATAGAAACACCATTTGCAATAGTATTAGTTCATAATACATTAACACCATAACCATATTTAGAACCATTACCAACTACATCAGTAGGAGAATCAACAACTAATTTAAATGTTTTTCCAGCTCAACCAACTACGTCTCATCTAATTTCAAATTTTACATTTGATTTATTTTTAACAATAGTTTTATTGAAATTGAAAGTTACATATTTATTTACCATGCTAGCAGAAGAAACTTCTGTACCATCCATAAATAATTTTAAGTTTTCAACATCTGAATCAGAAGCTGTAGAAGTTGAATCTTTTTTAAATGTTAAAGAAGAAAAAGTTAAATCTTCAATACCATCAACATCAACTTTAAATTTTTGTAAAGTAGCATTTTTTGTACCTAATTTAACATCTGATAAACTACCATCAGCAGCAAAAGTAAATTGTCCAGCTGGAGTTAAAGATGTTTTAAATAAATTAGTTGTAACAGGGAAATTACCTTTTACATTAGCAGCAGAAGTAACTAAACCATCTTGTGCTAATTGGAAATAATGTTCTCCTGAAGTTGTAGCAGTAGTATTAGATATAACTATGTCAAAAGTCATAGTTGATCCAGCTTTAACAACAACATTAGATAACATAATTAATTCTACATAATCATCAGAACTAATAAGTTTGCTTTTTGCAACTTTAACACCATTTGAGAATAATGCAATACCATCAATATCAGTTCTTGCACCTACTCATTTAGATAATAATTTTACAGCATTAACTGATACATCTGATTTACCAGCAGTTAAATCAAAAGAACCAACTTTCATTCAACCAGCTTTAGGTAAAGTTGTACCAGCAGCAATTTGATTTGGAGCTAAACTAACTTCTAAATCACCAGCAGCAACTGAAGTTTCAGTAGAAGTAGCATTA
>CAZIGU010000152.1:0-1633 GCA_964538545.1 uncultured Candidatus Peribacteria bacterium | reverse complement strand
AAAATCAAATTTTAATGTTTTAAATTTGAGAAAAACTATTATTAAAAAATTAATTGATATATACAACATAGATAAAGTTGTAATTGAGCATTTTCCATTTTGAAGGAATTTTTTACATGAGGAAATAGATTTTTTAGTAAAATATTATAAGAATAAAAACAATCAATGATTCGTTTTAGCTTCTTTGAGAGATATTTTATATTTAGAGTTTTTAAATAAAAAAAATTTAAAATATTTTGATAGATTTTTAGTTCATAGTGATGAAAAAATTTTTAATCTGTCAAAATTTTATTTAGAAGAAATAAAAAATAAAATAATATATACTTGATATGTTGTAGAAAATTTGGAACTAACAAATATAAAAGAAAAAAATATTAAAAATATTGTTGTAAATATATGATGATGACAAGATTGATTTGGATATATAATAGATTTTTTAGATAAATTCTCTAGAATAAAAAAATCAAAAGAATATAATTTAGTTATTTCTTTATGATTACAATATAATGATGAAAATATAAAAAAAATAAAATCATATAATTTAAACTGTGATATTTTTAAAAATATAGAAAATTTACTTGAATATAAAATAAAATCTAGTTTATCTGTTTCAATGTGATGATATAATAATTTATGTGAATCACTAAAATATTGATTTAAAACTATTATTTATCCAAGAACTTCAGATTTTGAACAACAGGAAAGATTAAAAAAATTTATTAAAATATGAAAAAATATTTTTTCTTCAGATTTTAATTTAGAAGAAATTTTGGAAAAAGAAATAATTTTAGAAAAAAATAATATTAATTTTAATTGAGCTTATACTTCAGCCTCTTTTATAGTAAATTTTAAAAAATATAAGTACATAAAGATAAGGCTTACAAATGCATGTAATGCTAAATGTGATATGTGTTGAGTTATAAAAAGAAAACGGCAAACAAACAACTTGAAAAATATTGAGCAATCTATTTTAGATTTCTATAAGTTATGATGAGAAGTTGTGAATTTTACATGATGAGAACCAACAATTTACAGATGATTTTGGCATTTATTAAAAATATCAAAAGAATTGAATTTAATTACTTCAGTTTCTACAAATTGATCAACTTTATGAGATTATTTTTTTAAAAAAATATATTTTGAAAATATAAGATTAGTTGATTATGTTGATATTTCTATTGATTGACTTTATGAAAAACAAGATATTAGAAGAAATTATAAATGATTATTTAATAAGATTTCTTCTAATTTGAGAAAAATATTAGATTATTGAATTTTCTTACATATAAATATTACAATTAGAAAAGATAATATTTCAGAGATGAAAGAAATATTTGATTATTTTAAAAATATATGAGTAAAATCAATTTCATTTGGTATGATCACATCATCATATATAAATGATACAACAGAACTTATACCTCCAATAGATTTTATAAAAAAATTTTATTTAATAGATAAAAAATATATAATGAATTCATCTTGAAATATTAGTATTAAATTTTCTCCAGATTTTAACTATTGAGATATAGATGAATTTGTTAATTCTATATATAATAAAAATAGTTTTAGTAAGTTAAAATGAAATAAATGTAATTTTATACTTTCTAAAACTGAAATAAGAATAAATGAA
>CAZIGU010000151.1:722-1641 GCA_964538545.1 uncultured Candidatus Peribacteria bacterium | reverse complement strand
AATCCATATCTTGATAATGGTGAACCTCAACTTGCAAAAGCATTTACAGAACTATCAAAATTAAAATATGGTCGTGATGAAGCATTTGTAAGTAAAGAAATAGAATATAGAATTTGAAGTAAATAAAAAAATTGGATTAAATCCAATTTTTTTATTGATCTAAATTTTCAAGTTTATAAGTTTTATTATTTGAATCTATAAAATATATCTCATTTCATAAATTATAAATCTTTTCTAAATTTATATTTGTTTCATAAAGAGATTTTTTTTCTTTTGTTTTAGGATTATATTTGAAAATAGAATTTCCATTTATAGAAGATATAGATAGATTTTTTAATCTTCTTTCATCATCCTTCTTTATTATTCAAATATAAAAATCTTTATAATAAACAAAATCTTCAAAAAATGTAAAATATTCTAAATTTTTAGAAGTTTTATCATAAATAAAACTTCCCTTTTCAGTTTTTATTATATATAGATTTTCATTTCTTTTTATATAATCTATATCTATAGTTAACTCTAATTCTAAAAGTATATCACTTGAAAAATTATAAATATATTTTTTGTTTCAATTCAATATATAATAATCATCTCTACTAGAATAAATTCTAAAAATAGATAATTTATCAACTGGAACCAAATCAAAGTTTCACACTATTTTTTCTCATAGTTTTAACTCTAAGATATTGTCTTTTTTTGAAAAATAAAATATATCAGATTCTATTTCTATTATCTTATAAAAAGAATTTATTCTCTTTAATTCTTCTATTTTCTCTTGTGATGTTAGCTCATCAATTTTTTTTACACTCTCTTTTTCTTCTTCTTTAATTTCTATTAAATTTACCTGTTTTTTTTGTTCAAGAGCAATTTGTTCTTGTCTTTGTTTTTCTTCTATTTTTGATGGAATATAAAAGTAAGT
>CAZIGU010000151.1:0-685 GCA_964538545.1 uncultured Candidatus Peribacteria bacterium | reverse complement strand
TTAATCTATTTGACATAAAACTAAAATTAAAAATTACTTTAAATAATAATAACTTTTTATTCTATCTTTGCAAAATTTATTCTTGATAAAAAACATAAAATGCTTATGCTTAGCATAAATTTAATTTTAAAAAAATAAAGATGATTATTGATTGAAAGAAAATAGCAAAAGTAATATATGATGATTTAAAGCAAAAGATAACAAAATTGGAGAAAAAACCTACTCTTTGAGTTATATTGGTATGAAATAACGAATCTAGTATAAGATATATTAAACAAAAACAAAAATGGGCTGAATATGTATGAATAAAGTTTATTTTGGAAAAATTACCAGAAAATATAAATGAAATGCAACTTTATGAAAAAGTAAAAAAATTTAACGAAGATGAAAATATTTCTTGATATATGATACAAACTCCATTGCCAAAACATCTAAATACTCAAAAAATATTTAATTCAATTCAACCAAAAAAAGATGTAGATTGATTTCATCCAAATAATCAATGAAAAGCTCTAGCATGAGATGAATCGGGTCTATTACCTTGTACTCCAGCTTGAATAATGGAAATATTAAATCATGAAAAAATAAATGTAGAATGAAAAACTGTTTGTGTTATTTGAAGAAGTAATATAGTTTGAAAACCTGTTATTTCTCTTCTTATTAATGCATGAGCAACAGTTATAGC
>CAZIGU010000150.1:0-1648 GCA_964538545.1 uncultured Candidatus Peribacteria bacterium | reverse complement strand
TCTTTGTAGTTTTTTATTATCCAAGCGTCTCATCACAAGTTATTTATATTTAGTAGCAATTCTTTGTTTGTATAATTATAGTCTCAATAAACATATTTTTCACTATCAAAAATATTTTGTTTTACTAAATACGAGTCTTTATAGCTAGATTTAAATATTATACTATAATCATATATTTCATAATTTTTAATCTTTTTATCCAAGTTCCCAATTGTTAAAATTATTTCAGAAGCTTTTGTCTTTATTTGGCTGTCATCTAAAAAATTAAAAAATCAATTTAAAGAAGATATAGATATAATAGATATTATTGATATAACAACTATTAATTCAATCATAGTAAAAGCTATTATATTTTTTTTCATTTTTTTAAAATTAAAGTTTCCATTATTTTATTTATAAAAACAACAACAATTATTATTATTCAGAAAACAATTATTTTTCAACTTTTATCTAGAAATAATGCTGTTAATCAAAAGAAAAATGATAAACTATAAACTGATAAAAGTACTTGTTTTTTTGTTAATCAAATATCAAGTAATCTATGATGTAAGTGTGTAAAATCTCATGATAGAGGAGATTTTTTATTTAAAATCCTTCTTATTATCACATAAATTGCATCTACACTATATATTCAAAATACAACTAAAACAGTAGCTATTTTTCAACCAGCAATTATAGCTAGTGTAGCTAGCATAAATCACAAAAACATAGTTCAACTATCTCACATAAGTATTTTTTCATTGTAGTCAAAATACCAAAAAGGGAGTATAATTCAAACTAAGATTAAGCTTATATTCATTATAAATTCTGCATTTTCTATACCTCATTCATAATTATCTCTTCAAAAAAGTATAAATCATAATAGAAATAGTATCAAAAAGGATATTATTGATAATCAAGAGGTATTTCATTGTATTCAATCAGACCAATTTAGTGCATTAAATATAAACACATACCAAATAATAGTAAATATAAGAGGAATCAGATAAATAGTATGATTTAGTATAGAAAAATTATATGTTTCTAAATCTATAATTCAACCAAAAATATTGCTTATATAACCAATCTTAATTGAAGTTATTCATATTACTGCTCATATAATTATCTGAATTATAAGTCTTATTTTTGGGCTTACATTTAACCTATCATCTATAAAACTTATAAGTGTTATTACAAATCAAAATAACCAAATAAGTCATAATTTATAGTTGTAATCTACAAAAATATAACTAAGTAAACTGAAACCAATAAAAAATATAACTCACATACTGTATGGAATAGGGGCTCTTTTTAGTTTATATTTTTTAGGATTATCTAATATACCGATTTTATAAAATAATTTTGAAAATATTTTTATCAATATAAAAGATAAGATTATGCTTGAAAAAAATATTGTTAAGAATTCTTGCATGTTGTATATTTTGGAAGTAATTTAATATAGTAAATAAATACAGTTAAAGTTAATATCATGTATCAAAGAGCAATTCAATCTATGTTTGAGTTTAGATAACTTAATATAACTCATATACCAGATCAAGTTACTATTCAGACAACTCAAATTAAACTAAACCAGTACCTAATTTTGTCATTTGTGCTAACAAGTCAAGTAGTAACAAAACTAAATCATAATGCCATTATTATAGAAAAT
>CAZIGU010000149.1:0-1651 GCA_964538545.1 uncultured Candidatus Peribacteria bacterium | reverse complement strand
ATGATTTGATAAATTTGTAAGTGATTTTGCTATATCTAAAAAATTATTAGAAGAAAATGAAATTATATCTGTTACTTCAGGTTTTCAATTTGTAAGAGTTCATGTTTTATCAAATACTATAACATCTATATCTTTTGATTTTTCTAAAGTTTCTGCATTTTTTATAAGTATACCATTTTTAGCTCATACTCAAGTTCAAACCATAATTGCGTTAGGAGTTGCCAATCATAAAGCACATGGACATGCTATAACCAAAACACTAACTGCTGGAATAATAGACTTTTCTAAATCTTGAGTATATAGATAAATAAAAATAAATGTTAATAATGAAGTAATTAAAATAACAGGAACAAATATGCTAGATATTTTATCCGTTAATTTTTCAATTGGAGCTTTTGAACTTTGTGCATTTTCTACAAGTTTTATAATATGTGCTAAAGTTCAATTTGAATTTGTTTTTATAACTTTTATATGTAAACTTCAATCCAAATTTATAGTAGCTCAAAAACAATCACTTCATGATTCTTTATAAACAGGTAAACTTTCTCAAGTAAGCATACTTTCATCTATATTTGCGGATCATAAAATAATCTTTCAATCAAGTGGTATTTTTTCTCAAGGTTTTACTACTACTATTTCTCAAATATCTATATCATCTATAGATTTTTCTATTATCTTTAATCAAGATAAGACATTTGCTTTTTTTACAGATAATTCAAGCAATTTTGAAATTGCATCTCATGCTTTTGCTTTAGCTTTTGCTTCTAAATATTTTCATAAATTTATAAGAGTTATAATAGCAACTGCAGCTTCAAAATATACATCATATTCCATAAAGAACATAGCATATGAAGAGTAAGAAAAAGCTGTAAAAGTTCAGATAGAAATTAGACTATCCATATTGAAATGAAGTTTTTTAAAAGATTTTATTGCTCATATATGAAAATGATATCAAAATCAAAATACAACTATAAAACTTAAAAATGTAAAAAACCACATAATCAAATCTATTCATAGATATTTAATTCATATCATATAATCACTAAACATCATTGAAAAAACTGGTATAGAAAAAAGTAAAGATAGAATAAATAATTTCAAATATTTTTTTTCTATATCATTTTTTTTATTTATTTGTATATTTTCTTCTACTTCAAATCAATTTGATTCAATTTCCTTTTTTATTTGTGAAAAATTAATTAACTTTTCATCAAATTCTACATTGGCTATACTTGTAGCCAAATTTATACTAACTTGTTTTATTCATGGTAAATTTTTTATTGCATTTTGATTTAAATTTACACAACTTGTACAAGTCATTTTTTTTATAATAAATTTTTTTTGCATATTTTTTATACATAAAAAGAGTTTCTTCTTATTTTTATTATTCAATTATTATTTGTCATTGAGTCATTCACATACTAGCACAAACTATGTCATATTTTCATGGCTTTGCATTGTAAATTTCATAGATAATTGGAACCCCCGATTTTACATAAGAAACTTTATTTGATAGTCTTGGTATAGCTTGAGTAGACATACATCAAAGTCAATTAGAACTTGGTGTTACAATAAGTTTATAATTTCCTCATGCTTTCAATTTTATAAAAACAGGTACTGTTTGCCATCCATTATGAGAAACATTTATTTC
>CAZIGU010000148.1:0-1672 GCA_964538545.1 uncultured Candidatus Peribacteria bacterium | reverse complement strand
TTGATATACTTGTAAATCCTAGTTTTCAAGAGTGATTACCTACTACAGTTTTAGAGTGAATTTTGTCAAAATGTGTTTTAATTGCAACTCCTTATGAATGAGCTAATGAAGTTATACAAAATTGAAAAATGGTATTTTATTAGTAGATGATAAAATAGAAACTTTTAAAAACTGAATAATAGAAGCATTAGAAAATGTTGATAAAAAAGAAAAATTTAGTAAATTAAATAAAAATAGATTCGAGCGGAATGAGAATATAGAAAAGTATTATGAATTATATAATAATATAAAATAAAAATGTTTAAACAAGTAAAAAAACTAATTAAAAAATCAGCTTTTCAGATTAATATTTTTAGTATTTTTCATTATAGTTTTATTATGAGAAAATGAATTTTTAACTGAATTAAAAATAATTCAAATTATATAAATTGAAAAGTTCTTGATTTTTGATGTTGAGAAAAACCATATAAAAGTATATTAAAATTTGATGAATATATTTGAGTTGATTTTGAAGGTTCAGGTCATAATAATATACAAAATGAAGTTGATTTTTTTTGGGATTGAAAAAAACTACCTTTTAAGGATAATGAATTTAATAGTATAATAACTACAGAAGTCTTTGAATATATATTTAATATAGATGAAGTTTTACTCGAATTAAATAGAGTTTTAAAAAAGTGAGGAAATATAGTTATAACTGCTCCATTTGTAATTCATGAACATGAAATACCATATGATTTTGCTAGATATACAAGTTTTTGAATCCAATATTTACTTGAAAAAAATGGTTTTAATGTTTTGAATAATGAACAATATTGAAGCTATTTTGATGTAATATTACAACTAAACATTTGGTTCTTATGAAAAATAACAGATACAAAATCTAAATATTTAACTTTGTTTTTAAGAATGTTACTAGTTGCTCCAATTATGATGATAATAAATTTATTATCATTAATAAGTCCAAAAATGCAGTGATGATTATATTTAAGTAATATACTAGTATGAGAAAAAAAATAGCTTTTATCTCTCCTATATGAGAATGATGACCAAAAGTATTATATAGAGATTTAGTAGAATTATTAAATATAGAATATCCTGAATATGAGTATTTTTTAATTTCTACTCCTAAAGAATGGATTAAATTACATTTTTATAATAATAAGTATGATTTAATTGTTTCATCACTTCCTTTTTTCTGGAAACCACCTAAATGTACTTATATAATACAACAACATGGATTATATAGAAATGATAGGGGATTTATATCTATTCCAAAAATATTAAATTGGTTTTATCCATATAATGCATATTTTGCAAAAATAGTTTTATATCCATCAGAATTCTTAAAAAAATATTATAATTCTAAGAATAAAAACCAGCAAGTTATATTAAATTTTTCCACTTTTCCAATAGTGAAAAGTGAAACTAAAATTTTATTAAATAAAACTGAAATTAATCTATTAACTATTACGGGATTTAATTTTTATAATAAAGCTAAATGAATATTAGATATATTTAAAAAATTAGAGAATGTTAATATAAATAAACAATTTAATTATTATATATGTTGAGATTGAGTATATTTAGATAAAATTAAAAATAAGCTAAATAATTATAAAATCTCTAGTAATATAAAAATATATTTTTTATGAAAATTAGATAAAATAAA
>CAZIGU010000147.1:0-1674 GCA_964538545.1 uncultured Candidatus Peribacteria bacterium | reverse complement strand
TAAATCCAACAACAGAAGTAAAAAATCTAGCTTCAACACTTGTTAATTCAAGACTTTGAGGAAAGTTAGTAGTTCTAAATACTTCAAGCTGAATAGGATGAACTACTCCAACAACCTCAACTAATTCTTGTGCAACACAACCAAGTTACACACATGCAACTTTTACTGCTGGAACACCAACAACAGCAAATCAAGCTTGGCAAAATTCAAATCCAGCAAATCCTTGTTATTATGCTTGTACTTGAGGATATACTTGAAGTGATTGTGGGACTGCTCCAACAGCTTGTACTACTTGAATGACAGAAATAACTTTAGCAAATGGGCAAACTTGGTCTTGTTTAAACTTAGGTTCAACAACTGTTTGACTTACATCAACATCATATTGAAATTATTATCAATGGTGAAGAAATGATACTTGATTTACTAATTGACAATCAGCTGCCCCATATAATTATTGATGGGAAGCACAAAATGATAATAAATGGTGATGACAATGAACAACGGGAACATCATGAACTTTTGCTACACAATCTACAGCTAATCAAGCATTAATGCAATGACCTTGTCCAAACTGACGGCATGTTCCAACAGCTTATGAATGGCAATTGCTATGTAACCAAGTTACATGAACAACTTGTACTAACTGAATGGCTTATAACTCAGCAATACAGAATACACTTAAATTACCTTTTGCTGGTCTCCGTTATCGGAATAATGGAGTTTACTACAATCAGTCTACCAAGTCGTACTATTGGTCTAGTACTCCTACCTCTGACTATTCCAGCACTCTGGATTTCACTTCTAGCAATATACGGCCTACGACTACCAATTACAGAGCCTTCGGGTTCAGTGTTCGTTGTCTAAAGAACTAATTCGACTCTTTGTCTCTTTTGTCTCTTTAAAAAATTTTAAATCTCCAAAGTCATCTACTAGATTTTGGAGATTATTTTTATAATTTAAAAAAATATGAAAAAAGATAGCTATGAAAGACTAAACGATTGATTTATAAATTTATATGAAGAAAGTTTGTTTGCTAAATGTTTTGAATATAGTGCTGTTTTGATATGAGAATTATTTTGATATAAAGTTTATCCAAATATTGAAAGAAAATCAGGTTTTGTGTTTCTTGAATGTGGATTTCTGAGTTCAAAACTTGAAGAAATAACACAAAGTTTAGAAAATAAATGATATGGAGTTAGAATAGTTCAAAAAAGTTGAAATATTATCTCAACTTTTTGACTCAAAAAACTAGAGAGAAGTAAAGAAAACTTACTGGAGCTAAAAAGTAGTTTAATAAAATTTTATTAAAAAAATGGCAACTTAAGATTTAAAAATAATTACATTAAAGAAGTTTGTAGATTTAAACGAACAAATAGAAAGTTTATCAAAACAACTTTTTGCTTGGGAAAATAGCTTTAAATCTAAAAAAGAAACAAAGTTTTTGTAAAAATACTTTTGGGCAGAATTTATAAAATTAAGATTTTGTGAAGTGACCCTATATAGTTCAATAATCCACTAAAAGTATTTTTTAGTAGTAAAAGATTTTAAAATAGAAACAAAGTTTTTGTACTTCTATTTTGAAACAAATATAGAGATTACTTTAGCTCTTGCAGGTAACAGCTAGAAAAAATAAAAGAAATACATTAAATCAATTAGATTTTGAATTTAATTTAG
>CAZIGU010000146.1:0-1678 GCA_964538545.1 uncultured Candidatus Peribacteria bacterium | reverse complement strand
GAGATAATTATAGATGACATAGTAGATCAAACTACTCAAGACAAAATAGATACTTATGATAATCATATTTTCATGGTTTTGCACTTTCCAAAATATGACTATGCAAATAAAAGATATAAATCAAATGAATTTTCTTTTATACTTTGAAAAAATTTTATAATAACTATTACTTCTCTGCCGAGTAATAATATAGAAAAAATTAGACAAGATTATATAGATGAAACAACTGATTTAGAAGATCCAGAAAAATATAAAATTTCTCCATATTATATACTATATAAAATAGTAGATACGATGTATGATAAGACTCTGGATTTACTTACAAAATCAAATAAGGATATCATGCTTTTAGAAGAAGATATATTTGCAAATAGTTGAGTAAATAAAAAACTTCTAGAAGAAATAATGGTTAAAAAAAGAAACTTAGTTTTTTTAAAACACAACTTTATTTTTCAATGAGAAATAATTTGAGAAATGCAAAAAACTATAGAAAAATTTTATGACTGACAACTTGATTTATACTTTGAAGATATAAGCTATAAACTAGATAAAGTTGATAACAATATAACTATTCAATCAAAAAATGTTACTTCTCTAACTGAAGTTTATAACTCTTTAATGAGTATAAAAATAAATTCTATACTTGCTAGGCTTACTGTTTTTACACTTATAATTTGAACTATGACTTTTATAGTTTGAATCTATTGAATGAATGTAAAACTTCCAATGTGAGAATGGGATAGTGCATTTTTGATAATAATATTACTTATGACTATTTTATCTTTCACTTTATGAATTATATTTAAAAAAAGATGATGGTTTGAATAAAACTCTTAATAAAATTAAGAGTTTTATTTTTTTATTTTGATAAAATAAGTATAAATTATAAAATAATAAAAATTAAAAATAAAAGATATGAAAGAAAGATTTATTATATATTATTTTTGTTTACTTTTTTTAATTGTAAGCACTATCAATTCAAAAATATTAACTATGTTTTGAGTTGATTTATCTTTTGATTTGAGATGAAGTTTTGAGTTTTTAAAAGTTATGATTTTCAATATAATTAACTCTATTTTTTTAATAATTTATTTTATATACAATTTTAAAAATAAATTAAATTATAGTAAAGGTATAAATTTAATCTTTTTTTTATTTTTTTTCTAACAAATATATTTTGAAATAACATCAGATGACACTCAATTATCTTTTATACAAATCTAGTTTGATTATTTATAGTACTTATAAACTTAGAAGAAAATACTAAAAAAACTATACTGAAATACCTATTATATCTAAGTATAATACCAGTATTTTTAGCTATAAAAGAATTTTATTTCTCTAGTTTAAATTATATAGATTTAGAAAATAGAGCATTTTGAAACTTTTGACACCCAAATTTTCTAGCATTTTTTATATTGATTTTTATACCAATAATATTAAAAAATATAGACAAAAAAATAAATATATTTTTTTTAATAGTTTTTAGTTTTGCATTATTTCTAAGTAAGTCTATTTTATGAATAATATTGTATTTTTTATATATGATATTTTTCTTAAAAAAATACTTAAAACCTATATATTTTTATGTATTAAACTTATTAATTTTTATATTTTTAATTTACTACATAATTGATTTTTGAATAATAACAAAACTTAATTCTTTTGTTTCTAGATT
>CAZIGU010000145.1:0-1685 GCA_964538545.1 uncultured Candidatus Peribacteria bacterium | reverse complement strand
TCACTTGCTACTAGTTTAAATGTAGAACCAAATGGAACATTTATTAGATTTGTATTGTTTGAGTCTTTAAATACTCATATTGCACTTTGACTATCTCAAATTGTTATAGAATTTGGAGATATTATAGAACTTGTAGTTGGATAAATTGTTTTAGTATTATTAAATACATTTATATCAAATGTTTTTACAGTTACTGTTCAAACTTTTATATATAGTTTCAATCTGTAAAGTTAAATAATTTTGTAGGGAAAATACTTGCTGTTTCAGTATTTAATATAAAAGTCATTCATCCAGGCATATTTCAAATAAAAGGTTTATTTCTTTTATCTGTTACTGTCAATTTTAATACTTCTGTTTTTCATAATGCTACATTTGATGATGCATTTTGAAATTTTAAATCTATATTGTATCATTTTATAAATTCTTCTACTTCTTTTGCTTCTATTTCTTCTCTTGTCATAAGTTTTTCTTTACTTATTTTTTGAGTTGTAGAATTTACATTTGTAACCTCAGTTATAGTATCATTTGAATTATTTGTGTTTCAAGTTGCTAGGTATTTTTCATAATCTTTTTTAGTTTGTGCTCTTGTTGCTGGACCAAACCAACCTGCTCAAGTAGAGTTTCTATTTTCTATTACTTTAGTTGCTACTTGATAATCTATTACTGATTCAAGTACATCATTATAATCTCAACTTATAGGACCATTATAGTAACCAAGAGATCTATATATGTTTTGAACTTGTTTTACATCATCGCTTGAATATCAAACGTAAACTGTTCTATCAAAAATAGAATATGCTTGATTGTTTGTATTTGTTGTTGTAGATGTGTTTTTATTTACATTTACTTTTGTTGTTGTAGTTATATTGTTTAATATAGCTCATTTTGTTTCTAAAAATGCTAGTGGATCAACCGTTAGTCTTTCCAATTCATTGAAACAAATTCATTCTTCACTTATTTTATAATAACTGTAAGGACAAGAGTTATAATTATAATAAGCGGGAGAAGATGTAGTATCTATATCAATTTGAAAATGTAGATGATTTCAAGTAGAATTTCAAGTTGAACCTACTTCTCAAATTTTTGTTCATGCTTTTACATTATCTCATTTTTTTACATCAATTTTTGATAAGTGCGAATAACTTGATACAATTTCTTTTCAATTTATATTGTGCTTTATTGTAACATTGTTTCATAACATAGATAACTCACTTGCTATGATAACCGTTCATTCTGCAATAGAATAAACTGGAGTTCCTTTAGCTGTAGCTATATCAACTCACATATGTCAGCCATTTCACACATCCCAACCGTATTTATAGCTTGATCACCATAATACAGTATATAATCTAGTATATTTATTATATCAACCATTTTCAGTTGCATATCTTTGATAGTCACTAGTTTTTAATATAGGTAGATCTTCTTTACAATCAGAGTTTAGTTCTCCAAAATCAGTAAATCTACATTCAAGTTTAGAAATTTGCTTTAGTGGATATATCAAATCTGAGCTACTAGATGCCTCTAATGCAGTTATCGGACTAGTAGTGTTCAATAAGAATATACTAAGTAAAGTTAAACTTGTTAGTTTTTTTATTTTGTTTGTTCTCATAATAGTTTTATTTTTGAAATAATTTAATTTACTAAATCCAAGCTTTATATATAATGTTTATAAATAATTAATT
>CAZIGU010000144.1:0-1693 GCA_964538545.1 uncultured Candidatus Peribacteria bacterium | reverse complement strand
TTAATCCCATAATCACAAGTGTTGCTAATCCATGATTCCCAGTAATTTCAAACATGATGGACCTTTCTTTTGTAAAGAAAAAAGTTAAAGCTTAATTATTTTACATTTTATATATAATATGTCAAACACAGATTTAAAAAATATGAGTATATCAGATTCTTGGCATTTTCAAGACGAAATTAAATACTCTAATCAAATTATTAGATGAATAAATGAAGATGTTGTGAGACAAATTTCATTATCTAATAATGAACCAGATTGGATGCTTCAACTTAGACTTAAAGCGTTGAAAATATTTTTAGAAAAAGATATGCCAAAATGGTGACCAGATTTATCTAAACTAAATTTAGATGATATTTATTATTATGCTAAACCAGAGTGAGCTTGAGCTAAAAAAACTTGGGATGAAGTTCCTGAAAATATTAAGAATACTTTTGATAGACTAGGTATACCAGAAGCAGAAAAGAAATCACTTGCATGAGTTTGAGCACAGTATGACTCTGAAGTAGTTTATCATTCTTTAAAAGCTGAATTAGTAGATGCCTGAGTGATTTTTGATGATACATCTATTGCTGTAAACAAATATCCAGATTTAGTGAAAAAATATTTTTCAAAAGCTATTCCAATAACTGATCATAAATTTGCATCACTTCATTATGCTGTTTGGAGTTGAGGAACTTTTATGTATGTTCCTGCTTGAGTTAAATTAAAAGAACCACTTCAATCTTATTTCAGAATGAATAAAAAAAGTTGAGGGCAGTTTGAGCATACAATTATTATAATTGAAGAAGGAGCAGAAGCTCATTATATAGAATGATGTAGTGCACCAAAATATGATGAAAATTCTCTTCATGCTGGATGAGTTGAAATATTTGTAGACAAAAATGCTCACATGAGATATAGTTCAGTTGAAAATTGGAGTGTTGATACTTATAATTTAAATACAAAAAGAGCAATAGTTTGAGAAAATGCTTATATGGAGTGGGTAGGTTGAAATATGTGAAGTTGAGTAACTATGCTTTATCCATGTAGTGTTTTAGTTTGAGATAATTCTAAAACTGATATGCTTTGACTTGCATTTGCAAATAAAGGTCAAAATCAAGATGTTTGAGCAAAGGTTATTCATATATGAAAAAATACTACTTCAAATATAGTTTCAAAATCTCTTAGTAAATGAGGTTGAATAAGTACATATAGATGACTTGTTGATATAAAACCAACTGCAACTTGATCAGTTTCAAAAATAGATTGTGACGCTCTACTTTTAGATAATTTGTCTGTTTCAGATACTGTTCCAAATATAATTGTAGGAAATAGTAGTTCTATAGTAGGTCATGAGGCAAGTGCTTGAAAGATAAATGATTGTTATTTATTTTATTTAAGAAGTAGAGGAATAAGTGAAGATGAGGCAAAAGCTATGATTGTAAATGGTTTTATTTCTGGAGTAGTAAAAGAATTACCACTTGAATATGCCAGTGAAATGAATGTACTTATAAGTATGGAATTTGAGTGAGGATTTTAGTTTTCTTAATTGTTTCTTAATATATAATTATAAAATGATATTTATTTATGAAATTAGATAAAAAAACAGTACTAGATTTGATAGAAAGAAAAGTTGAAAAAATACTTGTTTATTTTTATGATGCTTGATGTTCTGGTACAAAAGTAGATATTAAAGAAGATTTTATTGTAG
>CAZIGU010000143.1:0-1704 GCA_964538545.1 uncultured Candidatus Peribacteria bacterium | reverse complement strand
TCATAGTTTTTAGCTGGAGATCATTTTATAATTCTATCAATATTAACTCATAATGGATGAACTTCTACAACTGCTCCAATTCATTCAAAATCTCAAGAAAGAGACTCATTAAAGCTTTGATTTTCTTCCTTGTTTAAATAAGAAGAATGCCTATCTCATAATCCTTCTACAAGTCAATATATAGACTTTTCCAATAAATCATTATTATTTATAGTATTATTATCAAAATATTCTCTTTTTATTATATCATATACTGACCAATATTTTGTTAAATTTAATGTATTACTATCTAAATATATACTTGGTAAATTATTACTTTTTAACATATTAGAATTGAGAATTTTGTCTATTTGAAGAGAAAAAATTACTCACAAAAGAAAACTTGTTAAAAAGATTATAAAAAATAGTCAAAAATTATTTTTATTTTTATTTTCCATATGATTATTATTTTTTTAATGTTAAAATATATGATTATATTAAATATAATTTTTATGATAAAAAAGACAAGTCAATAATTTTTTTTATTAATTGTTAAAAAAATGTTTATTAATGTTAAAATGGCTTAAATAAGTTATTTAATTTATATTATTATTATTATTATTAAATTATATTTTTTAAAAAAAATCTATATTTTAAGCCATTTTAACATTTTAACATAGGTTATTAATAATAATAATATATTATATAAAATATAAAATAAATACTTAAATATATAAAACAAATTAACATTTTTGATTTTAAAAAAAATATATGTTATTATATATATAAATAATAATTATTAAATTTAAAAATATGATTTTTGAGTATTTAAAAAAACAAAAAAAAATAAAAGAAAAAGTTAAACTTACAAAATTAATGATTTTTAATTTACAAATACCAGAAGATCAAAAAAGTCTTTATATTCAGGCTTTAGATGTTTTGGATGAAAATGGTATAGATAGAATTTATAATAGTCTTATTATTTTTATAAAAGATATTGAATTAAAAGAGTTAGACCAAATACAAAAAAATAATTTTTCTGTTATTGCATGAATGAGAAAAAAAGAAGCAGAAGAAAGAAAAAAAGAAATAAATTCATTTTCATTTTTAATTAATAACATTTAAATTATGAACAATATAGATAATAAAATTGATAATAATAACGTGTTATCAGTTAATTGAAAATTAGATAAGCTGGAGGCTGAATTACCTTCTACAAATGAACAGAGATTAATAGATTTTTGTTTAGCTTCACCTGATTTAAATGATTTAGAAAATATTTGTAGTGTTTTAAATAAGGAGTTTTCTAGTTTATTAAAAGATATAGATTTTAATAAAGCAATTAGTAAATTAGAAAGACCAATATGAAAAATTAGTTAATTATTATTATATATGCCAAATTATAAAATATCAGTTTCAAAGGATAGTAAGAAATATACTATAGTAATGAAAGCAGATTCTCAGGCTATAGCAAGAGAAAGAGTACACAAAGAGTGATACTCTATTTTAGGTTTGGAGGAGGTTCAAGATAAACAAGAAATATGATCTACTTTTATATTTGAGTGACATAAATCATGAGAATTTAAACATTGAAAAATTGTCTGAAATGATATATTTAAATCCTATGTAAAACTTAGAAAAGAATTAGAATATGATATAACTTTGATTTATTCAGAAAAAGATGAAAAATTAAGTTATGATGAAAAAATGAAAATAATTAAGGAG
>CAZIGU010000142.1:1522-1749 GCA_964538545.1 uncultured Candidatus Peribacteria bacterium | reverse complement strand
TTCTACCATAGATCTAAAATTTTTTCAAAAATATCAAAATCAAATTCTGTCCATTATATCAAACTGGCTCATTATTTCAAACATTTCTCATCAATCTTTTGTCAAATCATTTGAAAAACTAAATTTATATCATAAAGAATTTAAGTAAACTAATTCTCAATTTTTTCATATTTCTATACTTCAGTTAAGTCACAAATTAACAGTTTTTTTAATATCAAGTTTTCAAT
>CAZIGU010000142.1:0-1485 GCA_964538545.1 uncultured Candidatus Peribacteria bacterium | reverse complement strand
AATTTACTTTTTCTGAAAATTTAGTTTCTTGTTTTGGTTTTTCTAGTTGTTGATTATTTTGACTATAAAAATATTCTATTTCATATATTTTTTTGTCATTATCATTTAATTTATCTAATTGTCTTAATTCACTATCTAAATAAACTCTCTCATTTAAAGTTTTAGAACTTTCGATTTTTATTATTTCATTTAATTTTTCATTTAATTTTTCATTTAATTTTTTATTTAATTTTTCATTTAATACTTTTATTGCTGTATTTTCATCATTACTATATTCTATTAATAAATTTAATACAGATAATATATATTTTTTTTGCCTAAAAGTTTCTTTATTATCAAAATTATCAAAATCTAATAAAAAAATATTTAAAAGTTCCGATTTTCAAACCAATATATCTTTCAAAATATTTTTTAATTCAGTTTTTTTAGGTTCATTTATTTTATTTAAAATTATTAGTATACTTCAATTTGAATCAATTTCTGATAAGCTTATTGTTTTTTCTTGTGATAATCATAAGTTAATAATTTCTTTATTATAAATAGCATTTTTTACAAATCATATATTATTAGTAAGTATTTCTTTTACTGTCATATGAGTTTTTTGAATAAATGTATTTTTATCTATTTCTTGTATTTTTTCTAATAATTTTTCTGGTTGATTTCTAAGGTTTGAGATTTCTTTTAGATCTGATAAATTTATATGAAGTAAATTTATAGATAGTTTTATTTTTTCATTCTCACTAGATATATTGTCAAATAAATTTAATTCTTTTATTTTTTCTAATTTTAAAATTCACAATCCCTCTTTATTCCAATCATGACTTTCTATTTTTCAATATTTCGTATCTATTTTATGAAAATTATTCATAAATAAATCAAAATTTTGTTTATTTTTAGTTATAGATATGATATCTTTAATATCTTTTAATTGTGATATAATAGTTTTATTAAATTCAGATATAAATTTTTCTCAACCTTTTATATTTCAATTTTTCTCATAAGATTGATACACTTCTTTTAATATCTCTATATTATTTTTAACACTTGTAAATATTGCATCTGCATATTCTGGGGTTTCAAAAATAATTTCTTTAATTTTTTGTTTTACATCTGAAAGTTCTTGTTGTTCTAAAATAGTTAAATTTATTTTTCAATCTCTACCTTTTAGTTTATTCATGTAATCTTGTGAAATATTTTCTAACTCTATATCTCTTTTCAATTCTTCAAGTTTAATTTTTACTTCATACTTTATTCATTTTTCATAATTATTTTTTTGTTTATTTATATCTCCTAATTTTTTAAAATATTCATTTTTTAAATCTTCATTTTTTATACTTTCTATCATATTAGAAATATCTTGTTGCAATTTTATTCATAAATCAACTCAATATTCTACAAGTCCTCAATTTATACTACTATCTAAATTAAAATTTTCTGACATAAAAATATTTTTAATATATAAATTTTATTTATACTACCATAGTT
>CAZIGU010000141.1:0-1758 GCA_964538545.1 uncultured Candidatus Peribacteria bacterium | reverse complement strand
GTTGCTTTGATACAAGCTGTGGTATTCCCACTACTCATTGCTATATTTATTAAAGTTGCTATTTCTTCTGAAAGTTTGGAAGAGGGATAATGTTATTTTATAATAGAAATGTCACCCTTTTTGTCAAAATAGAAATGTCACCTTTTAGGAGATATTTCTATTTTTTAATACTGAAATTTTTCATCCAAGGATGTTTTTTTCAAGTAATTTCAAAACAGGATTTTTTAATTAGTTTCTCATTATCTTTTTTAATTTTATCAATTTCCTGCATTTTATCAATTTCACTTTTCATTTCTGTAAAATGACTTGTATTAGCAGGAGCCATAGGTAGTTTATATTGTCTAGTTCTTTTCTCTGGAAGTTCCTTAAATACAATGTATTTTCAGTTTTTAGCTAGATGAATACTCCAGTCTAAATGTTCTTCTACAGTTATTATATCTCATTTATTTAGATGTGGTCATCATCAATCTTTATTTCTGTATAACTGATAATACTTATTATTAAATGCTATTGTAAAATCAGACTTTAACTTTCTTTTAGAATGTTTAGAAAATATTTGATCTATATGTTCTAATTCTTCCTTAGATAATGAAATATGTAAGTTAGCTTCTCATTTAGGAATAATACTAAACTTCTCATTAAACTTTGGTAGAAATACATTATCTAAAAAATTATTAGCACTATCAATATCACAAATATTTGCTTCTCTCATCTCTTTTACAAGTCTATCTTCTAAAGTTCAATTCATTCTCTCTACTCTTCATTTTCATTGTGGAGAATTAGCAAATATTAATTCTATTCATAATGTCTGACAAGCTCTGGCAAATTGAGTTGGTAGTTCTTTATCATTTGTAGCATTTGGATGATTTATCTTGTATGTTGCAAATCTATCTAAATATATAGCTCTAGGTTTTCAGTTCTTTATTATATCTTCTTTCCAGAAATTAAAAGTTGGTGTTATTCATTCTGATTTATCAAATTTTGCACTTATTTTTCAACTTGCATCATCTATTTTTACAAGTAGACAAAGTTCTTCTCATCAGTTTCTATCTTCAAGCCATTTATGATATGCTCAATCATATTGAACCATTTCTCAGTAATTATCTTTTCTGGGTCTAGAATGAAACTCTTGTTTTACTTTTCTCTTTCTTACTTTGAATAGATTATTATTTATTAGCTCAGTTCTTAGTGTTTGGTAGCCTATTTTTATATTATGTTTTTCAAATAATTTCTCTTTGAAGTGAACTATGTTGTAGTCACTGTATTTTTCTTTTCTCAGTTTTATTATTTCTTCATATTTTGTGGGATCATGTTTATGATTTGATGATTGTCACCTAGATTTATGTATCAATCATTCAATTCATTCTTGATTATATCTTTGTTTTTTTCTGATTATTTGTCTTTTACTTAATTTTAGTAATTCTCATGCTTTTTTGTTTGTTATTTCTAAATTTAACACTTTATCTAGTGTTTCTTTTACTTTTATATCCCTTGCTGTCATTTGTATATAGTTAGTCATATATTTCTATGATTAATAATTATTACTAATTATTTTATCATATTAGGGAGTGACATTTCTATTTTGTACAAAGGTGACATTTTAATTATATAAATTACACTTTTTATTTTTTGTTAAATTGCAAAATCAAGTTTACATTAGAAGAAAAGTTTAAGAAAGAAGAATTAATTAAATTATATCAAATTTTTTGAGCAGGAGTCATTCAAAACATTCAAAGTCAAGAATGAGGTTTTTTGAAG
>CAZIGU010000140.1:0-1773 GCA_964538545.1 uncultured Candidatus Peribacteria bacterium | reverse complement strand
GTTAACTCATGAATAGTTAAATTAAAAAATCTGTCTATGTTTAATTCATGAAAAAATTGATTTTTTCATCTCAAAATCATATTAAATCTTGAATCAAATGAACTTTCAAATAATGTATTCCAAGCTCTATATCAAGGACTATTTTTAATTAATAATTCTCAAGTTGAAAAATCTAAATCTATTCATTCAAGATATGATTTTACTATGTTATTAGGATTAAATTTATCAAGTTTAACTTCTAGTTCAGCATTAACTCTTCTTAGTAAGTCTTGTGTAAATAAATCTCATCAATTTTTTTCTAAATAATTTTTCAATAAATTCAAATTTTCAGGTGACAATTTTTTTCAAGAATAATTTAATATAAATTTTGATAGCTTTGTTTTATCTAATAGATTCGTATTGAGTAAATCATTTAAAGTACTAGTTGATATAGATGTTAGATTAATATCAAGATTTCAATTATTCATTTTATCAAAAAAATCATTTACAACAGTTTTATCTCATGATTTTAAAAAACTGCTAAATAAATCATCAAATCATAAATCAATTTTTTGAAAGTAATCTAAATCATTAATAGATATTTTTTTAGGATCCAATAATAAATCTTTATGCAAAATAGTATCTGCTCATTTTTTAGCAAGAAAAAATAATTCTTTTGAAGGAGGATTTATATCATATAAATCAAGGAAATCACTAAATTCTTTAAAATCAGAAAACCTTTTTATATCTTCTCTTATTACTACTGAAGTTTGCTCTAAATTAAGATCTTTTCATGAAAATCAATCTAAATAATCTTGTAAACTTCATCTTGAAATTTTAGATTGCACTTCTGTAACTCAAGAAAAAAATGATGAATCAAATTTAAACTCTCAAGTTATTCAATTTTCCATAAGACTTCTCACTTGTTCTTTTGTTATTCATGCTTCTCTTAAAATTCTAGTCATAGCCATCAAATCTTGAGGAGTATTATTATAAACTCATTTACTTAAATCGGTATGTACTTTTTCAACAACACTAAGTTGAGAAGGAGTTAATTCTTTTAATCACATATTTTTTAATATATTATTTGGTAAATTGATATCTCATCTTTCAAGCCAAGTAGAGTTTGATAAAACTTGTCCTTTTGTTGGCTTTTTATAACTATTAGATAATGACTCTTTAAGATCAAATTGTTTTTTAGGTAAAACTGAATCTAAATTTTGTCTAGTTTCTCATATAACACTTTTTACACTATTTGAGTTTACAATATTTTCAGTATTAACTCTCATTTTAGAAATTTGTTTGGCTCACAATTTAAGTGCTTTTCTTCAAACTATAAATCAAGCTCATAATCAAGTTCAAACCAATCATAATTCTGCAACAGACTTTCATTTATCATAAGAGTTTCAAGAAAATAAAGTAATAATATTGTCTCATATAGATGATGCTATTTGTTTCAATGAATCCCAATTTGCTAATTGTTTTAATGAGTCTATAATAACTTTTCAATTTGTATTATATACTTCAATTGCTAAATCATAATTATCTAAAACTAGAGTATAAACTATTCATTTTAGAAAATTATTCAATTTAGAATTTTCATTTTGATTAAAATTAATTCAAAGTTTTTCATAAATCATTGTTTTTGCTTCATTTATCAATGCTTGTTTATCTAATGATTCTCTTGTTTCTGAAGAAATTTTTTGCTTTTCAATAATCATATTTTTCTCATCAAAATTATTATCAAGTTCTTTTGATTTTGAAGTATAATTATCATTAAATCTAGTAGATTCT
>CAZIGU010000139.1:1502-1783 GCA_964538545.1 uncultured Candidatus Peribacteria bacterium | reverse complement strand
AAAATTCAAAAGAATATTTTAATGAAAGTTTTTTTATATTATCTGGTATGTATGGTATTTTGAGACCACTAGATAAGATATGAAATTATAAATTACCTATAGAAACTAAAACTCTTTGCAAATATTGGAAAACTGAGATAGTAAAAGTTTTAAATACTCTTGATTGTGATTATATAGTAGATTTATTACCAGATTCTTATAAAAAGATGATTGATTTAAATAAATTAGATAAAAAAATAATTGAAGTTAATTTTTTGCAAGAAAATTGAAAAAAACTTACT
>CAZIGU010000139.1:0-1492 GCA_964538545.1 uncultured Candidatus Peribacteria bacterium | reverse complement strand
ATTATTAAATGAAAATTTATAAATGAGTTATGTATTTGATTAAATTTTGATTCATTTGATGATATAGAGAAAATTGATGATGGATATTTTTTAAAAAATATTTATGTAAAATAGAGACATTTTTTGTTTTAATTTTATATTTGTGATATTATTTTATTATTAATGGTTAATATTTAAAAATGTCTTGAATTGATAATCATAAACCTGGTTTAAATACAGCTTATACATCTCAAAATCCACAAATTTCAACAACTATTTCAAGTACTAAAAGTAGTATTGATACTAGATTGAATGTTTTGTGACATGCATATGATTTTTTAAAAGAAGTAGAAAAAAACGAGAAAGGGTTTCGTTTTAGACAAGATACTTTAGAGGCTATTTTCTCAAAGTATCCTAGTTTGAGTTTCTCAAAATTTAAAGAATATTTTTTTTGTAATACTTATAATAAAAATATCTTAATGAACGCACCTGAACTTATAGATTTTATAGATTTAGAAAATATAAAGCCATGAACTGATTTGATAGAAATCGTTACAGAAAGTATTTCCATCTCTAAAGAGGACTTTGAAAATAAAGTTAAATGAAAATTTGATGTTTTAACTTTTCCTAACTTATCAAGTACTGATGTAGCTCAATGATATTTTTTTAACAAATTGAAATCCTTTCTTCCTGATACAAAAATAATATTTTGAGATATGCAGGAAATAAGAGAAAATCTATGAAAAAATCAATTTAATAGTGATAGTGTTTGATTTATTGATTTGATGTGAAACTGATTATTTAATACTTGTTTATTTAAATTATTTAAAACAAATCCAGATCCTAAAAAAGTTGATGAATTAAATAATTTATTTTCAGATTTGGAAAAAGATGTTTTTATAGGGTGAAGTACTTATAATATACCTTTTTCTATTCCTGAAGATATGCAAGCAGTATCTATGCCTAAAATGCAAGTTAATAATAAACCATTAACTCTTAAAAATTGAGTTTTATTAAATGCAATGTGATATTTAAATTCAGCTTATTATTGTGACAAATCTAAATGATCTTTTGTTTTATGAAGCCATAATATAGCTGAACCAATGCATGCATGAAAGTTAACAGTTATAAATAATGATTTAGAAAATAGATATAATCATAATTGGCTTATTTCTTATTTTTGAGAAAAAACATGATTATTATTATATTTTGATTCTAAGACAGATGATCAAAATAGTGTAGATAGTTTTCTTTCTACTTCTAGGGAAGAGTTAGAAAATAGATATGAAGATTTTCAAAGAATTTACCACGAAAAAATTATTAATTTAGTATATGGAATATTTTATAGATTTTTACTAAAAAATTTCCCTGATAAATTTATTTAATTTTTAATATGAGAATAATTCTCAAAATTACTTGATTTTTTAAAATAATTAATTACTATTATGTAAATAATACTAATTTTTGTTTATGAAAACACATTATTATAGAGAAGATATAATGAAAATATGTG
>CAZIGU010000138.1:0-1798 GCA_964538545.1 uncultured Candidatus Peribacteria bacterium | reverse complement strand
TTTCGAAAAACTTCTTCCTACCAGTTTGATAGGAGACGCTTGTACGAAAAAGGTCTGGCAATCAGCCAAACACAAAATCCACAGTTCATGCCGAGTACAAATGACAATGATCCCAGATTTGCACCTGGGCCAAAGTTCGTCAGATATGTCAGTGCACTCAGCAAAGCTGAGAAAATGAGTGGTGCAATGAAAAAATTCCTCGGTCTACGGGGCCTCATTATGCCCTTTTCACTCGTCATTCTTTTTGACAGTACTCCTGAAACCACCGACAGCATAAACAACACTGCTGTGATTCCATAAAAGTAATTCATTTCCATTCCCAGGCTCCTTTTATCTCTTCAAAAAATAATCTACCACCATGATAAACCATCTTGAACGAGTCCAATTATTATATGTTAAAATACATAAAAGTCAAGCATTTTTTAATTTGCTTGACTTTTATTTTACCAAATTAGTTTTATATCTTTAAAATCAACTGGTTTTTCTTTTGTTATTCAAAGTAGTTTATCTCTGTAAGTTATTACTCATTCTTGTACATCTGTATCTATAGCTGTTTGATCAACTCAATCTATAGGAGGAAAATCTAGTACTTCATCTCAATCTTTTTCTCAAGCATTATTTATAGCCATATTCATATGATTAATATATATTTTTTATAATAATAACATTTTTTTTTATTTTTTGCAAAATTTTTATTTTGCTTTATATCATCTAGAAATCATTTTTTCAATTATTTTTTCTCATATCACATGTGTTACCGCATCAAAACTTTGTTCTGGTTCTATTGGAGTATCAAAAACAGCTTTAGGAGTAGTAGTATTTTGGTACATCTCAAATGCTCTAGTTACAGATAATCATTTGTGTTTTAACCCAGATGGCCTTATAGTTCTCTCATTTACTTTTGAATTATTGTAAAAATCTATCATTTGTCCTTGTGGAAATAGATATATCTCAGAAACTTGCATCATATTTCTCAGATATGCAATCGCTTTTTTCATATTTTTTGAACCAAGCTTTAGAGTTTTGACTGGACGATGTCAGTTTGACATCTTGTAAAAAACAAGAGCATACAAATCACTATCTCTTAGTTCTAGCAATTGGTCAACCAATACATTTACAGGTTGTCCGTAGAGTCTGCATTTTACTTCTATATTTGTCTCATCATCTAGGTACAAATCAGCTCATTTTTTTTCTTGCCTTTTATCACATCATAGCAAGTGTATCACACTTGTTTCTCATACTTGGCAACTGACTTCTCTAGCTATATTTATTATGCTCATGAATCATAAATTTATTTTAAGTTTATGTATTATGTGGTAAAAATAAAATATGTCAATTTTTTTAAAATCTAGACTATAATATTTTCTTTTAAAGTAGGGGAAAAAATATTTGACTTATATATATATTTATCCTATAATTTAATTATGTATATAATAAATTTTGTTTATGAGAGAAGAAGATATCTATAAAAATCCAGTTCCATTAGATGGTGAAATTTATTTAGATCCACTTAAAACTCCTTTAGATAAAGGTATTATTTTTAGTCCTACATTAAAAAATACGGAGTTAGATTCATATATTTCATCAATTGAAAATAGTTTAAGATTAAAAGAAATGGAAGCAAGAAAACAATTATGAGAATTAATTGCAAGACTTGATGAAATGAAAATAGAAGATAAAACGAAACCACAAGTTTATACTGTACTTTTATTATTATGAGAGAATATATCTAGATTTTGATTAGATATTTCATCTTTAAATCCGAAATCTGAGTTTGAATTTATTTTAACTGATTATA
>CAZIGU010000137.1:0-1818 GCA_964538545.1 uncultured Candidatus Peribacteria bacterium | reverse complement strand
AAGTATAATCTCAAAGAAACTACTTTTGGTGAAGTTGAGATGGTTACAATTGAAGAGTTAATAAAAAAATCCCTTTAGGGATTTTTTTATTAACTCTTCATAACTTCATCTGCAATTTTATTAGATATTTCTTCTAAAGTTTTTGTTTCAATATTAGGATATTGCTTTTTAATCTCTGATTTAATAGAATCTATCAAATCATTCTTATTTCAATTATATTTTCAAATTGATCAAGCAATTAGTTTTGCATTAGCTTCAGATATTCAATCAACTTTAGTTATTCAGTTATTTGTTGAAGAATTTAATCTATTACTTATATCAACTTGTTTTCAATTTATATTTAAGTTTATATTTTGAGTTCAAGAAGCTGGAGTTCAAGGAGTTTGAGATTTTCATGATCATAATTCTGAATCAATTTGTCATTTATCAGTTCTTCATGCTCATCAAACTATACTATAATTACTATCTTTAACTAATCAATCAAGTTCTGATAAAACCTCTCTAACAACTTCAGCATTTCATTTTCATTCTTTATTCAATTTCTCAATTAGTTCATTAGCTTTTTTAGAATCAGAAAATATTCATTCTTGACTAAGTTTTTGTAAATTTTTTGAATATGCCTCTATAGCTTTTGAACTATTTGCTATATCTTGACTTTTTCATATTCAGTTTAATTGTCTTATATTTGAAATAGCATCATTTTGGTTTGCTGGATTTTTAATCATAACCTCTCAATATTCTTTATCTGTTCATTTAGATGGAAGAAATTTTTCAGCTAATTTATTACCTTTCTCTGCTTGTTTTGAGCTTATAGTATTACTAACTACTCAAGCAGCACTACTTAAACTACTCATACTTTGACCACCAAAAACAGGTAGGTATTGAGGTGAAGCTTTTGCCATTTCTCAAACTTTTGTTCAGAATTGATACAATGGCTCAATAACTGCTTTTGTAATTTCATTTGTTCTAAGAGCTGCCATCATTGCTCACCATAAAACAACTATACCAAATATCTTTAATATTAGAGTACCGACAACTCATAATGTAGCATTTGCAGAATTTGTTCAAATAGTTTTAAAAAATTCAGTTATATTTTGTTCACTAGAAGCTGATCATGAAAGAGTAAAAGAAACATCATTAATCTTAAATGTATTTTTATCTATACTTATATTTGATTCTGGCGTAGATGCAGAAGGTCATGCTGTCATTCAATTTCAGACAACGTATATAAATAATAATCAAAAACTAAGTGCCAACATAGAAAAAACAGGAACAAATGCTAGTGAAATAAATTGTTTCAAGTTAAATTTTTCAAAAAATCAACTTCATCATTCAGATTTATCAAAAAAATACATTAAACCAAATATAGGCGACATCATCATGTATATCCATAGATAAATTCATCTTGTCATAAGAACCAATCATAAAGCAATCATAAGAATTGCATATACAACTATAAATAAAAAATCAAATACTAGTTTTACAACTAATTGAACCATATTTTTTACTTCTGATATATAACTTGCATTTAGATAATCAAAATTTTCTAATGATAGTATTCAATACGTATAAACTGCTATAATTCAAAATATAGAATCTCAAGACTTATCTGAATTTATTAAATCTATTAATTTTTTACTTTCTTCAGGCTTACATTTCAATATCTTATTTAAATCAGTTGGACCAGTTGATTTTCATAAATTATCAGGATTAAATTCACAAGAAGTAGGTATTGATACACCTTGCATTTTAGTTGCATAAGTAGGAAAAGAATCAAAAGGCAAATTTAAAGCAGAAATAGTTAAAACTGATGATAAT
>CAZIGU010000136.1:295-1835 GCA_964538545.1 uncultured Candidatus Peribacteria bacterium | reverse complement strand
TTGATAAAAATATAAAAATTGTTTTTGTAACTGCTGAATTTAACAGAGATTTTACAAAAGCACTAGAAGATGTAAATGAAAAATTATTAAAAGATAATTGATTTAATAATGTAGAAAAATTTCTAGTTCCTTGAGCATATGAAATACCTGCTTTTGTAAAACTAGTAAAGCAAAAATTAAATCCTGATTTAGTTATATGTTTTTGAGTAGTTATTAGATGAGAAACTACTCATTATGAAATGGTAGCGTGAGAGTCTGCAAGATGAATTATGAATATAAGTATAGATGATAATACTTCTACAGCTTATATAAATGGTATTTTAACATGTGAAAATGAAGAACAAGTAAAAGCTAGAATAAGCTCTACTTATGCATTATCATGATTAAATTTACTAAGTGAAAGAAAAAAAATAAGTTAAAGTTTATTTCATAATTTATAAATTATGATACAAAAAATAAGGTGAGTTGTGATAAAATGAAATCAAATAGGTAGAACTATATGATTTCCTACTGCAAATATAAACCTAGAAAAAAATATAGTACAAGATTGAACATATAAAATAAACATAATTATAGATTCTAAAGTCTATGCTGGAGCTTGAAGTGCAAACAATACAAATGCCTTATTTGAAAGTTTTATTTTTGATTTTAATGAAAGTATATATGAAAAAGAAATAGAAGTAGTTATACTTGAGAAAATAAGAGAAAATAAAAAATTTGATAATTTTGAAGAGTTAAAAAAACAAATAAAAGATGATATTAAACAAATAAAAGAACAAAATAATTATATTCTTACATTTGGAACTTTTGACTTGGTACATGAATGACATAAATATTTTCTAAGTGAAGCAAAAAAGTATTGAGATATACTTGTAACTATTCTTGCTACCGATAAAAATATAGAAAAATTCAAAGGTAAAAAACCACTTTATACTATTGAAGAAAGAATTTCACATATAAAAGAATTAAAAATTTCTGATATAGTATCTACTTGAGATGAAGAAAATCCATTAAAATGGATAGAAATGTATCTACCAAAAGTAATTTGTTTAGGTTATGATCAAAAATGATTTAGTAATGATTTAGAAAATTACTTAAAAGAAAATAATTTAGATATAGAGATAATTAGAATAGAACCATATAAAGAAGATATATATAAATCTAGTTTATTAAAAGAAAAAATCTAAAAATAAAAAAATAAGCCTAAGGCTTATTTTTTTTATTTTATCTCAAATAATGCTTTATATGGTAAAATAATTAGAGAATCCAATTTTTCTAAAGTTTTTTCATTCTTTTCAAAATAATATTTATATGGTAGTAAAAAACTATAGTTTTTTTCATTAACCATATTATTATCTAGTAAATCATTTATAAATTTAACACAAATAGCTTTCTTTTCTGATCTATAAATTACATTATTTGAAGAATCATAAGACTCATAATTAATTCAAGATATATTGATATATTGATTAATATCATTATTTTGTTTATAATTTTCCAATGCTACTTTCAAACAAATACTGTCAGTTTCTATCAAATT
>CAZIGU010000136.1:0-229 GCA_964538545.1 uncultured Candidatus Peribacteria bacterium | reverse complement strand
CATATATTTTATTCATAATTCTTTAAATCTACTTATAGTAATATTAGAATCATCATTATATATATAATCATTAAAACTAAATATTAAACTATCCTCATAAAGCCTATTATTATTTTCACTAATATAGTACTTTAAAAAAGTTCATACTCTATATATTTTTTCTTTGTTTTTAAAATAATCATCTGGGTTTAATATATTTTTATAGATATTATTTAGTGATCTAGTAGCT
>CAZIGU010000135.1:0-1844 GCA_964538545.1 uncultured Candidatus Peribacteria bacterium | reverse complement strand
TGTTCTCGCAATATTTTATAAGATTTAGGAGATATTTGTTTAGCAGTTTTTAAAAAATGGTCTTGAGTTTCTTTTATTTTTCTTTTTACTTTATCTAAATTATCAGGATCCCACTGAGTAGATAAATTATGTATTCTATCAGCAAATTTTACTTCAAAAACTATTATAGTTATTTCTTCTATTTCATTTTCTTCTAGTAGTATATTATAACTTAAAGCTAGATTTTTTATATATTCTTTCATATTTTCTACACTTTCATATTTTTTGTAGTATTTTTCTCTAACTCTTTTTTTTCATATTTTTTCTTGTTCTTCTTTTGGTAATTTCTTTTCATTTTCATCAAGATGAAGTGATATATCATCTTTACTAAGAGCTTTTACAGCTAAAGCTACCTTGTATCAATAATCTTCATTTATTCATTCAAATGTTTTTCAAACATCTTCTATAGAATCATGAAGTATAGCAACTATTATTTTTTCAAAAGTTATTTCACTAAAAATATTTTCATCAAGCATTATTCTAGTCACATATTTTATATGATCAAAATATCTTCATCAATCATCTCTTTTTAATTTTCTAAATTTTGATTTCATTAGATGATAAGAAGAATATATTAAACTTATATAGTTTTTTAATTCTTCATCACAACTTACTATATTTATAACTCTTTCACAAAATTTATTTATTATATTGTCAATTCGATTTTCTTTTATATCAGGATAGCTTATGTGTCTATATCATAATTTTTCCATATTTTTTTATTTAAAAATAAGATTTTATTATATATACAAATATTAAAAATCAAATTTGATTTTTAATATTAAGAAGTATAATGCAAAAAATATATTTTAATTAAATAAATATGACTCTATATCTAAAATACAGACCAAAAGATTTTGATAGTCTTGTTTGACAAGATTATATCAAAAATACACTAAAAAATGCTTCTAAAAATGATAAATTAGTCTGAGCTTATTTATTTTGTTGACCTAGATGAACAGGGAAGACTTCTACTGCTAGAATACTTGCAAAATCTATAAATTGTTTAAATAATACAGATTGAAATCCTTGTTGAGAGTGTGAAATATGTCAAGATTTTGCAAACAATAATTTGATAGATATTATAGAAATAGATGCAGCAAGTTATACTTGAGTTGATAATATAAGAGCTATTATAGAAAAAGCAGTGTTTATGCCTACAAAAGCAAAATACAAAGTATATATAATAGATGAAGTTCATATGCTTAGTAAATGATCTTTCAATGCTTTATTAAAGATTTTAGAAGAACCACCTGAATATTTAAAATTTATTTTAGCTACTACAGAAACTCACAAAGTTCCTGAAACTATTATAAGTAGATGTCAAAAATATGACTTTAAATCTATATCAATAGATGATATAAAAAATAGACTTATATATATTTCTAAAGAAGAAAATATAAAAATAGATGAAGAAAGTTTAGATTATATAGCAAAAGCATCTAATTGATGACTTAGAAATGCTATAAATATGTTTGAACAATTTATAAATTCTCAAAATGCTATATCTTGGTTAGAAATTAAAAAAAATCTAAATTTACAAGAAGAATCAGTTATTGAAGATTTTTATAATTTACTTTATAAAAAAGATAATTTAGTTTTATCAAAAATAGAAGAAATATCTATATCAAACGATTTACAAATATTTTTTAAAGAATTACTTTTTTATATAAAAGATATTATTATATCAAAAATGAATTCAAAACAAGATGTTTCTCGAGATATTTTTATATTTGAAAATATAGAAGAATCATATCAAAAAATAAAAAATACTTTTGATATAAAAACTCTTTTTTTGATTTGAA
>CAZIGU010000134.1:0-1846 GCA_964538545.1 uncultured Candidatus Peribacteria bacterium | reverse complement strand
ATAATCAAATATATATTCTGAACTATTTATAGAAAGTTTATTTATAATAGGTATATATCTTAAATCTCTTTTTCTAGTTAGATTTTTTAATCTTTCTTCATTTGTTCAAACTATTTTTGATATTTCTTTTATATTTTCATCACTATTATTAAATTCTTCAGGATTTACATAAAGATATTTTTCTCAAGGATATAATCATGGAATATTTAAATTTTTTATTTGATTTATTTCAAAAGTTGTCAATTCTTTATCAATCATAACACTTGTAACTTTGGTTTGAACTAGCTTAGAAATAATCTTATCTCTAAGTAAATCTCTAATAAATTTTTCATCATTTACAAAATTTTCTATATCTAAAACTCTTAGGTATTTTAAAAGATTAGATTTACAAATAGATTCCTTAGCATTCAAGCATAATTCGTTATAAATAATATCAACTAAAAATTCTGATAATTTTTGTTTATCTCATTCTATTTGTGGGTCAATAGCTAAATCATAAAGATGTAAAGATGTTCAAATAACTGTAGATTTCTCTCATCAAGATAGAATAGTACCTCTGTTAACTGGAACTGAAACTTTTCATATTTGTTGAGAATCAGCAAGTCAATTATAATATTCATAATCTAATACTGTATATGAAAAAAGAGTTTTAACAATAGTAAAAAAAAACATTACAAAAAATAAAACAATAGTATGTATAGTAGACCATCTATTTATAATAGTTTTTAGTATATATTTTAATCTTATTTTTATATTATCTATAAAATCAATTTTTAACATTTTAATTTTTTATTATTTTTTTAATATTTTCAGGTATTATATCATCACTACTTATTGTAGCAAATTTTTTTTCAAGCAAATCAAAATATAAAGAATCATATTTTGATAAAATATTTTTTCTAAAACTATCCAATACTTCACTATTTTTTCATTCATAAAAACTTAGTGATTTATAAAAAGCAAGAACTACTTCTTCTATTTCTCAAACACATTCAAATGGCTTAATTCAGTCAATTCATAGCAATTCTAAAAAAGTTTTTTGAATATCTTTTTTTAAAAATAAATCTTCTCAAAATATAGAAATAATATCATTTTCTTTAAAATAAGGTCTCAAAATAGTAAAAACAAAAGCACATTTAGGACAAGAATTACACCATATAGTTTGTTTTAATCTTTTTGTTTCATCAATCTTAAAATTGTTATTACAACTACTAAAAACTCAAAAAAAATCTTTTAGATTTTTTGAAAAATACTCTGATATCTTTAACTCATACCAACCTCTAAGAATAGAAATAATCCTCTATATAATCTCTTAAATCTTTCTCAAAATCTAAACTTTTACTCCATTGATGATTTATCTCTAGTCATTGCCAAAATGTATTTCAAGAGTTAGCTGATTTTTCATTTGATAAAACTATATATTTATAATTATAAATATATGAAGCAAACAAAAGACAAAAAGCAATTATTCAAGTAATTGGAACATGTCAGTTATAGTTTCATTGATTATTTAGATCAAGTAAACTTTGGCTTATTTTTCTTTTTATTAAATAAATATCTTTTTCAAGTATTTTTGCACAGTTTTCTTTGATAGAATCAGTTTTTCAAAAAACAACTAAATCATAATCTAGATTATTTTTTCTAAATAAATCTATAGATACAAGTGAATCTTTTCAACCTCATAGAGCAATAAAAGATTTTTCAGCAACATCAAAATCGATTTTTTTATGTATTAATTCTGAGTAATTAACAAAGTTAAATAGATTTTGAGGCGTTATATCATTTGTATACAAAAATTCTCATAATCAATTTTTATAAAATTTTTGCCAAAAATTAATTTGATTAT
>CAZIGU010000133.1:0-1871 GCA_964538545.1 uncultured Candidatus Peribacteria bacterium | reverse complement strand
ATAGTTAAATTTGTCATATTTTTTATATATTAAAAATTAAAAATAAAAATTTTAATAAATATAAGTCTAGATTTTTTAATCTAGACTTATATATGAAATTATTTCATTTTAGCTTTTTTACTTGTTGCTTCTTTCATAGTATTTAAAGAAAATATATCTGTATCTATAGTTGATTCTTCAGTATTCAAATCTTTTATTTCTGATTCTAAAGATACAACTTGAGATTTAAGTCTTTTTATTTCTTCATTTAGACTATAAACTTTATTTTCTTTTTGAGTTCTTATTCAAGAAATAACATCTTTTCTTGATTCAAGTTTAGAAATAGTTTCATCAAGAATACTTATTCTATCAAAAGAAGTATCTATTTTTTCCTCTTTATTTTCAACAGAAACTATATTTGAAGATACTGTATCTTCTTTAATATTTCAAACTTCTGCAAATAAATCACTGTTATCTTGAATAATTTCTTTTGCTTCAATACTAGATTCAATAACTTCAGTGTTAGCGTTTGTATCTCCAAATAAATCTACAGCAGGTTCAGTTGATACTGTTTTTTCTTCTGTAACTCAAAATAAATCCACTACTGTATCTGCTTTTATATCTTGAGTAGTAGCTATTGTAGAGTTAGATTCTTCTCAAAAACTTATAATATCTCAAGATGAAGAAGTAGTATCATCAAAAGAAAAATTTATAAGATCATTTCAAGTGTTGTCATCTGATAATATAATAAGATCTTCATCTTGTGTTGCTTGTGTGCTCATATTTTTTAATAGTTAAAAATAAAATAACAGATATATACTAACATATTTTTTTTTTATTTGCAAAAAAAATACAAAAAAATATAATGCAAAACATAAAAAATATTAAATATTATTTTTGTAAAGATATTTTTTATTTATTCTTATTTATTTTTTAATTTTATTGATATATGGATATGTCAAAAATGTGAGAATTGATGAAACTACAACAAGATGCTATGAGAGTAAAAAAAGAACTAGAAAATACTATTATAGAAGCTGAAGTAAATTGATTAGTTGTATCTGTTAATTGAGAGATGAAAGTTGAAAAAGTAGATTTTGAAACAAAAGATTTAATACCTTGATTATCAGATAGTCAAAAAAAAGCTTTAGAAGAAGCTATACAAAATGCAGTAAATAAATGAACTAAAAAAGCTCAAGAAGTAGCTGCAGAAAAAATGCAATGAGTTATGCAAGCTATGTGAATAAATATGCCTACTTGATGATTTCCTTGAATGTAAAAATAATAAAAGCAAACTTTTTAAAAGTTTGCTTTTATTATTTAGAAAAATCTTTTATGGTTGCATTTATAAACCTAAAACTACTATCTATTACTTCCCTACTTTGAATAGTTCATAAAAATTCTATTTTTTGTCATAGAGATAAAGAATCTTCTTTAACTTTATCAAAATTTGCTAACCAATAATAACTTGAAATAATTAAAAATAATATTGCAAAAAATTTTACTCAAACATTCCATCTAAGTTTATAGAAAAAATTTGGATAAATAACTTCTACATATTTAATTAAAAAAAGTGTCAAAATTCATATAAACACTCAAATAGGTAAATGTAAATATGATATAAATAATGCTATAAAAACAAATAAAATTAGTGAAAAAGAAACTTGTATTTTTCATAAAACTGAAGAATTATCATAATTTAAAAAAGATTCTAATTGATTAAAAAACATATATACTTTTTTATATTCTGAATAATTTGAAGAAAATATATAAAGAAGTAAGTATTTCATTTTGTATAAATCTTTTTTCTTCATTGTTAATCTTTCAGATATAGTATAATAAATAACTGGCAATAAAAAGAAACTAAATAAATTATCTTGTATTTGAATAAT
>CAZIGU010000132.1:319-1877 GCA_964538545.1 uncultured Candidatus Peribacteria bacterium | reverse complement strand
ATTAATCCTATTCGTCTTAATAAAATTTTTCTTACAGAAAAACCCTCCTTTTCAATTCCTTAGCAAAAAAAAGCATCGTTATTTTATATAACAATGCTTTTTTTCATTTTAATTTGGTTGCGGAGATAGGAATTGAACCTATGGTCTTCGGGTTATGAGCCCGACGAGATACCACTTCTCCACTCCGCGATAAAAAAAATAGGCAATAAGTTTTTGGTACGGCTACGGAGAATCGAACTCCGGTTACCGGGATGAAAACCCGATGTCCTAACCACTAGACGATAGCCGCATATGTCTTATTGCAGATGCAATTATATACAAAAAAAAAATTAGTCAAATGTTTTTTTGACTAATTTTTTTTTATTTACTTTTCATCTCAGAAACTCCATCCCAATCAGAACTTGGTGGATTATTTATATAATAATCTGACATGTCTAAATAAAATCTACTTGGACTATCTCAAAGTGATATTAATTCTAAAAATATAACTTTTGCTTCGACAAATTTTCTCATATTATATAATTTTACAGCATTTTCAAATTTAATCTTAATTTCAAAAATACTATCAGATATTTTTCATTTTAAACCTAATAACTCATAAATCATTACTGGCTTAGTTTTTCATTTTACTCTTATTTTATCTAAATATCTAAATTCAAACTCATTCTTAACTTCCTCATAAATATTCTCGCTAACACAAATATATGTTCAGTAAAATTTATTTACTCATTCTAAACGAGAAGCAAGATTAACACTATCTCATAAAGCAGTATACTCCATTTTTCTTCAACTAGAACCTATATTTCAAACTATAGCTTCTCAAGAGTGTAATCAAATTCTAACTTTAATAGTTGAAAATCATCTTTTTCACCATATTTTATTTAATTCTAATAATTTCTCTTGTTGTTTTAAAGCTGAAAGACAAGAATAATACGATGAATTATCATATGGTGTAAATGCTCACCAAAGAGCCATTATAGCATCTCATTCATATTTATTTATAAATCAATTAGAATCCATAATAATATCTGACATAACTGATAAATACTCTCTTAGAAAAGAAACTAAATCTTCAGGTTCAAACTTCTCTGAAATAGTGGTAAATCATTCAATATCTGAAAAATATATTGATAATTTTTTTCTCTCACCATCAAGATTAATTTTTCAAGAGTTAGATAAAACTTCTTCTGCAATAGCCTTAGAAACATATTCTGATAAAGCTTTATTTAACTTTAATTTATTCTTATTTTCAACTAAATATTTAACAGTATTTGAAATTGTTAAAGACAATATCAAAGAAAAGAAAAGCTCAAAAAGATAGTTTAAAAGATACGATGTAAATATAAGAATAAATATAGGAAAAATCACTAAAAATATTGCTGTAATTGACAAGTTACTAAAAACTAATACATAACCTGAACGAGATAAATTAGAGTAAACTGAAAGTAAAATCAAAGTAAATATCAATAACAATTCTAAATTATTATCTAAATATAATAAATAATTTTTTGTCATTATTGTATTTATTATATTTGCTAAAACATAAACTCAATACTCT
>CAZIGU010000132.1:0-264 GCA_964538545.1 uncultured Candidatus Peribacteria bacterium | reverse complement strand
AATGCTGATGGATCAAAATTTCATTCATAGATATCTATAAATGAATATGATGGAAATTTTGAATACTTATTTTCACTAAAAGAAGGAAGTGGAACAAAATTTATTAATATATCCTTATGTCATGACAATAAAAAAGGAATCTTATAATCAGGTCTTAAATAATAGAAATCATTGTCTTTATTTTCATAGCTAATAAAATCTTTATTATATATTTTAGAGTAGTAAGATTTTAGTACTGATATACTAAAATGATTATACGTAAAT
>CAZIGU010000131.1:1654-1887 GCA_964538545.1 uncultured Candidatus Peribacteria bacterium | reverse complement strand
TTGATACTTGACTTTTTGATTATGATAAAGCAAGCCTTAGTCCTTTATGGGTAAAAGAACTTGAATCATGATGACATCATAATCATATTTCTGAAACTGATGAATATGGTATAAGTTCTTTCATATACAAAAGAGAAAAACCTTTCCACCCTGAAAGATTTTTAGAGATAGTAAGTAAAACATGGCCATGAGTAATAAGATCAAAGTGAGTTATGTGGTTTGCAAGTAGAAAT
>CAZIGU010000131.1:0-1607 GCA_964538545.1 uncultured Candidatus Peribacteria bacterium | reverse complement strand
TTATGAAAATGGATGGCTAGTCTATCAAAACAAGAAAGAGATTTATATGATCCATCTGAAAGTTTAGCATATGAAAAAGAGCACTGAAATAAGAAATTTTGAGATAGAATCAATGAATTTGTTGTTATTTGAGTAAAAATGGACAATGAAGAAATTATAAAGCTTCTTGATTATGCTATACTTACAGACGAAGAAATGGAAAACACTGAAAATTGGAGAAATTATAAAGATGAGTTACCTGAATGGCAATTTATTTAAAATATATTAAAAATAAAAAATATGAAAAAAATAATGATACTATTTATAGCATTTTTTATGCTTTTCTCTTGTACAAAACAAGATAATCAAATAATAAATAAAGAAGAAATTGATTCAAAAATAAGAATACAAACTTCTATTATACCTCTTGCTTCTATAACTAATTATATAGGTGGAGATTTTGTAGAAGTAAATTCTTTGGTTCCAGCTTGAGTTAGTCCTCATGGTTATGACTTGAAACCAGTTCAAATGATAGAGATAGAAAAATCAGATCTAATAATATATCTAAATCTAGACCATATAGATGCATTTTTAAATAAAGTTATTTCAAATAAAGATAAATTAGTAGTTTCTGAGTGAATAGAATTAATAGAATGAGTTGAACATAATCATGAAGAAGAATGACATGAAGATGAACACCATGACGAAGAAGAAAATCACACAGAAGAAATTCACTCTGTTGACCCTCATATTTGGAATGGTTCAATAAATGCACTAATAATTGCTGAAAAAATAACTGAAAAATTGAGTAATTTAAATCCAGAAAATAAAGCTTATTATGATAATAATCTAGTTTCTCTAAAAACAGAATTAGAAAATATAAAAAATGATTTTTTAAGTAAAACAAATAGTAAAAAACAAAGTGAATTTATAATATTTCACGATGCTTACAATTATTTATTTGATGATTTATGAATTGATTCTAGTAAAAGAATAATATTTCAAAAATCTGTTTTAGATGATCCAAATAGTAATGAGATGAAAGAATTAATAGATGAAGTAAAACTACACTGAGTAAAAATTGCATACAAAGAACCTCAATTAAATGATTCTAATTTACAAAAAATCGCAAATGAGTATAATCTAGAAGTACTTGTACTTGACCCTATTGGTTCTGATATAAGCAAAAAAGGTTATATAGAAAACTATAAAAACAATCTTTCAACTTTAGAAAAAATCTATGAATAACAAAGATAAGGTTAATTCCCTAAAAGAAATATTAAAATTAGAAAAAATAAGTTTATCTTATGATAACAAAAAAACTTATGTCTTAAAAGACATAAGTTTTTGAGTGTTATCTTGAGAAATATTGAGTATAATTTGAATGAATTGAAGTGGAAAATCCACACTTTTAAAAGTAATAGCATGAATACAAAAAATAGATAGTTGAAAAATAATTAAAAATTATAAAAAACTTTCTTATGTACCTCAAAAAATAAGTTTGGATAAAACATTTCCTATTTTGGTATCAGAATTTATAAAAATATATAATCCAAAAACAACAAAAGAAAATATAATCTCTTATCTAAAAAAGTTTAATAGTGAAAACTTATTTGAAAAAAATATAG
>CAZIGU010000130.1:0-1890 GCA_964538545.1 uncultured Candidatus Peribacteria bacterium | reverse complement strand
TGGTTTGAAAAAACTATTAATCATGATTTTTTTGATTTTATAAAATTTGATAAATCTTTTACTACTTTTTTTGTTACTTCTCTAGATTTTGTTCATTCTGAAATTTTAAGTGTAACTAAATGAGTAGATTTTCAATCATCATAAGTATATGTAAAAGAAGGTTTTGTGATTTTATTACCATCTCACATATCCCAAGAATAATCTTTAGGACTTCCCAAACTTGTATCAAAGAAAATATAATCATTACCTATAGAAACATAATCAAAGTCTGGTTTTAAAACATTAGCAACATTTACTACAACTGTCTTAGTATTAGAAAATCATTTATGTTTAACTTTTACCTTTGCATATTTTTCTCAAGAACTCTCATATTTATGAGTAACTGTATTTGTCTGAGTCTCTTTATCATAAAATCAATCTCCATCGAAATCCCATGAAAAACTTACTTTAGAATTCAAGTTTTGTCACAATATATTTTCTACATTAGAAGTAAATACAACTTCATCTCATATAGAGACAGAACTATTGTTAACTTTTAAATCTAAAATAGGAGTATTAACATTATCTCATGTTAGTGTTATAAAATATTTTGATCAACTTAAATCCTCTGAATTAGACCTTGCTTCATTATTATCTTTCATCACAACAACAAAATAATAATTTCAAGTAACCTTTGGAAGAACAAAAGTAGTAGTATCAGTTTTTGTTGCTCTAAAATCTTGTGGTTCAGGATCAACATCTGTATAATAATACCATAAATATGATTGTATAACTCCATCAGCATCTTTTGCTCAAATTGCATTAAGAGTAACTAAAACTGGATCAGTTTCCAAATCTTTAACTCTTATATCTAAACTTGATAATGTCGGCTTTAAATTTTCTACTTTAACATAAACTTCTTTTGTTGACTCTTTTCAACTTTTATTACTTTTTACTGTAAGCTTGACTTTTGTACATCATAACTCATCAAATTTTTTAGTAAAAGATTGTGAAGAATATAATACATCTCCTATCTTCCATGAATAGCTTAATCCTGTATTTTCTCAAGTAACATCTATACTTTCATCTCAAGAAATAGAAAAAGTATTAACCCTATTTAATATATAAGCTCATTCTCAATTACATTCATTTTCTCTATAAGAGGCAAAATTTTGTAAGTTATCTTTTATATTTATAAAAGCAAAAGGAGTATCTGTATCTCAAACATAAACATTTTTTGAGAAAGTATTAGAATTATCATTTTGATCAACAACTTTTAATTTTACATTATATACTCATGATTTATCAAAAACATGAGATATAGTATCGGTTTTTCATCATTGTTTTTTCCCATCTCAAAAATCCCATTCATAAAAATTAGCTTGAGGAGAATCTGCTACAAACCTAAATGTTTTTCATATTTGAGCAACTCTAGGAAAAGCAAAGAATTCAACAGATAAAATAGAATTAACTTTTATCTTTTCTGTTTTTTGAGATGTCATATCATCAGGATCTGTAACCTCAAGAACAACGGATTGATCTCAAACAGATGAAAAAGTATAGTATCAATTTGATCAATTAAAATTAGGACTATCTAGATTAACCCTATCTCAATTTATAATCCAAGAATACTTTAATTTTCAATCATCACTAAAATCTGCATCAAAAGAAGATGTGGCATCTAAAAATATTGTATTTGGTTTATTTGGATAAGGAACACTATATACAAATCTAGCCTCTGGTGCCCTAGAATTTATATGTATAATTTTATAATCTAAATCAGTATTTCATGATGGATCAGTGACATAAAGTTGTATATTGTATTTTCATTTATCTGAAAAAGTATGAGTAAAAGTAGAAGAATTTTTATTTAATATTTCTTTATCATTTTTTATATCAATTATTTTCCAT
>CAZIGU010000129.1:0-1914 GCA_964538545.1 uncultured Candidatus Peribacteria bacterium | reverse complement strand
ACTATCTGTTGCAAAATTTTGAAATTCATCAACATAAAGATAAAAATCTACTCTTTTATCTTCAGGGATATCAGCTCTACTCATAGCTTCCATTTGAAACTTTGTTACAAGCATAGCTCATAAAAGTGCTGATGCATCTTCTCATATCTTACCTTTTGAAAGATTTACTATAACTATTTTTTGGTTATCCATAGCCCATCTTAGAGAAAAGCTATTTTTTGGTTGTCATAAAACATTTCTTAAAATAGAACTAGAAAGAAATTGTCATACCTTATTAAGTATTGGTCAAACAGCCTCACTTCTTTGATTTGGAGCCATCTTTGCAAACTCTCATGTCCAAAATTTTTTCACAACTGGATCTTTTATCTTTGAAACAACTTTATTTCTAAAAACTTCACTTGTAAGCATAAGAGGTATGGAAATAAGAGTTGAATTTGGATATTCAAGTAATGCTAATATTGTATTTCTAAGAATATGCTCAAGTCTTGGTCACCAACTATCTCAAAATATTTTTTTAAATATTCATACAAGTCACGATGCGACAAGTGGTCTATGTTCTGGAGTTATATCTTCTAGCATATTAAAAGCAATAGGCCAAGAAGTATCACTTGGATCAAAAATAATAGTTTGATTTGTTCTAGATTTTGGTATAAAACCAATTACAGCTTCAGCTAAATCACCATGAGGATCAATAACTGCAACTCCCCTACCTTTTCTTATATCATCAATAATCATATTTTCCAAAAGAGTAGATTTTCACATACCAGTCTTTCACAAGATATACATATGTCTCCTTCTATCATTTGGACCAATACCAAAACTCATATTAGTTCATCTAAAATTTGTCTTTCAAATAGGAGTTAAATCATTTTCTGGAACTATATCATCTGTTAAATCAGAATCAACTATAGGTAGATTTGAAGGTGGTTCAAAAGCACGAGAAGAAACCCAATTTATTTGAGGGGTTTTTACATAACTTGTTGGTAAATGAACAAGCCCTGATAATTCATTTGTTGAAAGTATATTATTTCAAACAACTTTTCTATTTTTTACAGTTTCAAAATATTCTTCACCAGAAACAATAGAATCTAAAACAAAAGAATTAGCTCAAAAATAAGAAAATATACCTAATGTAGAACTTATTTCTTTTATACTTGCATTTGCTTCTATCTTATCTTCTCATGCATGAATTATATTTATACTTGTATTGTATCATGAAAGACTAAGTTTTGTTTTAAAATATTCTGCAATTTCATCTGATTTTTCTTCTGTTTCTTCACTAGAGCCTTCTTCATCTCTTTTTAAAAATAATTTAATTATTTTTGCAAATAAAACAAAAGGGAAAGAAAGAACTTTAAAAACTATTAAGTACTTACTAAGCAAGATTTTTTTTATAAAATCTGGCGATTTTGATGTAATTATTTTTATGATTTTTTCACTATCAGTTTTCCAAAAAGAGTCTTTTACTGGAGTAAAATTGATTTGAAAAGTATTTAGTGTATATTTACCAGATTTTGACAATGCAGAAGTTATGCTTGAAAATGGATCAACCATATCACGACTTGCTTCTTCTTGTATTTGAGTAAAACTTTTTATAGGAAAAAGATAATGTTTTTTTAGAGAAACTTTTCAAATTTGAACCTTTGAAGATGGTATATTTGATAGATAATCTCAAACTTCTTGGATTTCTACATCATTATAATGAGCATAGATTTGATTAGAAAGAAAGTTTGAATACTTTTTTGGAGAAACAACAAAAAACCTGATTCTATTACCTACTTTTGTTATTTCAAAAGAAAAAGCAACTTGATTTTCAGGATTTTTTTTGGAAAAATCTTCAAAAACTCTATGAAGTATGATAAGAATATGTTCAAAGACTCATGGTCATTTGATATTATTCTTATCAACTAGTAT
>CAZIGU010000128.1:0-1922 GCA_964538545.1 uncultured Candidatus Peribacteria bacterium | reverse complement strand
AACTTCACAATATAAATAAACCATTTCTCATAGAATCTAATGCTTTATCATCTATACTACCAAAAGTTTCTACAATATACTCTTTTTCATGTTCGTATTTAGGATGCATTAAATAATTTGCAAGCCTTCCATCATTTGTCATAATGATAAGTCATGTTGTTTCTTTATCAAGTCTTCAAATTGGAAAAACTCTTTCAGGAACATTCATTATGTCTATTATATTTGTTTCTCAATATTGAGCACAAGTAGTAACTATTCATCTAGGTTTATTAAGTTTATAATAAACCAAATTTTGCTGGTCTTTTATAGCTTTATCAAGCATTTCAATTTTATCAGTTAAAGGATTTACTGACATACCAATTGTAGCTATATTTCAATTTACCTTAACAAGCCCGTCACTTATATATTCTTCTGCTTTTCTTCTAGAACATATTCAAGCTTGACTTAAGTATTTTTGTAATCTAAGTGTTTCCATTAATTTTCTAGGCTTTTTATATAACTATTATAAATATTTTTATATGTTTGAGTATCATAGAAAAATGAATCTTTCTCAAATAAGAAAAATTGTTTTTTTGAGCAATGTAATACAGGATCAGTTGGCATCATTCTTTCTGATTTACATATAAATGTTTTTTCACATTTTAAAAAATCTTCACTTCTAATATAACAAAATCAATCTAAAAAATACCTATATAATAAAAAATATATAATCAATCCTACTAACAATGCTGCTATAATCATTTCTATAAACTTTTTCATATTATTTTTGATTAAAAATTATTCTAACTTCTGGAATTAATTCTATTTGTTTTTCAAGCTTTATTTTTTCTATAGCTAAATCTATCAAAAGAAGTAAATCCTTATATGTTCATTTTCAATCATGCATTAAAAAGTTGGCATGAAGGGGAGAGAAGAAAGCTCATCAAAGCTTATATCATTTTAGTCAAACTTGCTCAATTAAATATCAAGCAGAGTTATTTTTATCTGGGTTCTTAAAGAAACTTCAACATGTATTTCACTTTGGTTGTTTATTTTCTCTAAAGTCTATATTATCAACATCACTTGAATATTTTTCTATTTTTTTACTTAAGTCAAATCTAGCTTTTATTATAAAATATCTATTTTTACTATCTTTTATAAAAGAAGACCTATATTCAAATAACATATCAATCTTACTTAATATAATTATTTGTCAAGTTTCCAAGTCATAAAGAGTTGCATCTAAAAAATTATTTTCTGTTTCTAATCAAAAACATCATGCATTTCAATAAATAGCTCATCAAATACTTCATGGCAGTCATATAAATCTATGCCATAAATCTTGATTAAAATCTTTTTCTAAAGAGTTAGCAATATCAGAAATCCGTTCATCAGAATAAGTGTGAAGAATGTGTGAAGATTTGTCGTAGCTCCATCATTTTAGATTATTTTTTATAATAACTCATTCATATAAATCAAAAGCAAAAAGTAAATTAGTTCATCATCAAATAAATAAATAATCTAATTTATTATTTTTACAAAAGCTATAAATTTCTTTTAGTTTATCTAAATCATTTTCAGTATTTATTTCATAATAAAACTTTGTCCTTGCTTTTGTTTTAAAATTTCTACTATATTTTTAATAATTTCTTCCTTTAAACTATTTTTTGAATATTTTTTCACTAAAATAAATATTTTCTGGAGAACATGATTACCATTAGTATCTGTTAAAAGTGAAAAAATATTAAATAATGAATTAAAAAAATTAAAACAAATAAGTAAACCTGTTAAAAATGAGATTACTGAAGAAAGAAAAAAAATTGTTAAAAATAAAAAAAAAGTAAGAAGATTCATTGAAAATGATGAGAATAATATTTCAAAAATTGAATCTAATGATGAAAATGAAGAAAAGATAGAAAATAGAAATGATGAAATAAAAAATG
>CAZIGU010000127.1:0-1960 GCA_964538545.1 uncultured Candidatus Peribacteria bacterium | reverse complement strand
CTAGATGACAAAAGTTTGTTTGGCAGTGAGTTACATATAGACCTGATTTAGTTTGATTTGATGATCTTGATAATGAGAAAAATACTAAAAATGCTGATATTATTGAAGCAGATGTTAAGTTTATCTTATGAGAAGTTTTTGGATGAGTTTCTAGTTTTGCTCAAAAAATCTTTTTATGAAATGTTGTTAATCAAATTTGAAGAATTCCATCATTAAAGAAACACTTTGAAAGCGATGTGAAGTCTTGAGTTAAAGTTTTTTGGATTCCAATAAGACAAAAATGAAAGATTATTTGGGATAGATTTGTTGCAACAGACAAACAAGCTGAAGAGTTAAATAAAAATATTGATAATGATAGAGATAAGTTTGTTTCACTCGAAACTAGAAAAAGAGATCAATGAACTATTTGATTTAATCAAAACTATAATCTTATTGCTTACAAGAAATGACAAAAGATTATTAAAGATAGTGATATTAAGCACTATTATGCTTTACCAAAAAACTACAAAGTAGTATTTGGTATAGATCCTGCTTTCTCTGAAAAGACTTGAAGCGATTCTATTTGATTAACTATTACAGCTCAAGAAATGTTTGAAAAAGAGATTTACAAATATGTTATTGAGATAAGAGAGTTTATTGAAGATGAAAAAGATGAAGAGAGATTTTGTAGTGTTGTAAAAGATTTGTATCAAAAATATAAATGTAGCTTGATTCATATAGAAAATAACAATGGTTGATGAATACTTGCAAGAATGCTTAAAAAAAGAGGTATGGCAGTAAATGTTATTAATTCTGAAAAAGATAAAATTACAAGATTAAGAGAGTATCAATGAGAGTTTGAGAGATGACTTATAAAATTTAATCCTGATGATTCAAAAGTTTGAACTTGAATACAGCAATTAAAGGACTTTCCTAGTTCTGATCATGATGATATGGTTGATAGTATAGTTTTTAGTTTTACTCCTTATGTTGGTGGTATCATTAGGGCTATTTAATTTTTAATGTAAATTAAATTATGCATAAAATTCAAGAAAAATTGCAAGAATATTTATGAAAATATTCAGCAAGAAAGTTAAGAGAAGAAACTTGAATATGATGTGGAACAATCTATTCAATAAAAGAGTGACATAAAAATAAAAAATATACAAAGCAAACTTTAGATACTTTGTATGAGTTCTTTTCTCTAAGTGTAGATGATTTTTACAAGGATAATATTAAAGTGTATTCTTGATATGAAGATGCTTTAGGTGTTTTATTTAAAACTAGAAGAGAAAGACTTGGTTTATCCAAAAATGAAGTTGCAAAACAGATTAAATGAACTGAGAGGCATCTTACAAGAATTGAGACTGGTGATTCAAGTTATAGAATAAATAGTTATTACTTAAAAGAGCTTTTAAAACTATATCAATTTACACAAGATGAAGCGAATCAAATTATGGCTTATGTGTTAGCTCTTTCAGATATAATAAACATGTCTAAAAATGAAAATGTCCTTGATTAGAACGATAATACTAATAGTTTTAAGCTATTAGTATTATTTTTTTATTTTTTCTCAATGCCTACAGACAACAAAATAAGAGTTTTGAAAATTGCTGAAAATTCAAAACAAGTTGATGATAGAGATGATTCATTATTTTCATCTAAAGAGTGAGTAATAGATCCTAGTATGGATTTTGACACTCTTTTGTATGCTTATGAAAACTCATCTACTATTTCATGAATAGTTAAAAAGATTGCTAATGCCTGAAATGTTTGATTCCAGGAGGTTAAAAATAAATCATTAGATAGTTTTTTAAAAAACTTGGATGTAGTAAATATTTTTTCTAATATGTTAAATGTAAAATTATCATTATCTGCAGAATATTTAAAAGAAAGATTATGGGGAAATTTTTACTATAATAAATCTTCGAAAGAGATTGATGATGAACCTCCATATGAAGATTCGAAACCAACTTTTGTT
>CAZIGU010000126.1:1748-1960 GCA_964538545.1 uncultured Candidatus Peribacteria bacterium | reverse complement strand
ATATAAAAAAGAAGGATGGTTATGTAAAAATTTATATATAAAAATCTTCATTATTTTTTCTTAATAACTAAAAAACATTTAGGGTCCCAATATTTAAATATAGTATTTTTAAACCATTTAAAAGGAAAATACAATTTAAATAATATATTTCAAGTTTCAGTATCCTCCCAATCAGATTTTTCATCTAAAATATCAATATTATATTTTGATTT
>CAZIGU010000126.1:0-1738 GCA_964538545.1 uncultured Candidatus Peribacteria bacterium | reverse complement strand
CACATATATATTTCCGCAGTAGTATCAAAATCAGGTTGAAATTCAATATCAATAATAGGAGTAACATTTCTGAAAGCTTTTAGTTTTCAAAAAATTCTTTTTATAATCAAAATAATTTTTTGAAACACATTTTTTCAATATAAAGAAGGTGGTGATGGAAATAATGGACTTCAATAATTAGGAAACCATAAAAAAATATATCCTCATTTTTTCGTAGTTCTAAACATTTCATCAAAAGCTAATAAGGGATTTGATAAATGTTCAAATACAAAAAAACTCATTGTTACATCAAAAAAATTGTTTTCAAAATTAGTGTTTGTTATATCTCAAACTATATAATTTATTTGAGGATAATTCTTTTTTGATTTTTCTACACCATACTCACTAATATCAATTCAGTATAATTCTAATTTCTTATTTAATCTTAAAAAAGATGCAATTTTACTTCCTTCTCAAGATCAAAATTCACATAATCTATTTCATTCTTGAATATATTTTGCAAAAGAATTGAATTGATTTAATGAATAAAATTCTGTATTTGTATTCTTAGCTATTTAATAATATCTTTCGGCAATATTTGAATTATAATAATTTTGATCCATTTTTAAGTATTATTAATAAATTTATCATATACAGCATTTATATTTATTTTAAGTAAATCATAAAATGTATTTTTTTTAACTAAGTTCTTATAATTATTCAACTCATGCTTATAATCAAAGTTATAAGCTATTCCCCTTTCTATAATATCTTCTAATATTATAGTTATATTTTTTCAATCAAATAAGTCAAACGATTTATTGATATTATTTATTTCTATTTCTTTTTTGAATTTTTTGTCCGTATATAATTTTGCAAGAAAGTTAACTATATCATTATTTTTATTTGAAACTAATCAATTGATATTATCTTTAATGATCTCTATCTGTCAATTATCTCTTCAAAACAATGTTTTTTGCAAAAAATCAGTACTTTTTGTAATAATTGGTAATCAAAAAAACAATCCTTCATTAATTGAGACACTATTACATTCTCATATTCTACTTGTATGAACCATTATATCCATTAATTGATATGTATCTGTAATATCTTTTTCTGTAACAGATTCTGGTAAATAAATAAAATATTTTTCTATTCATAATCTTTTAATTTTATTCTTTTTTATTTCTGGAATAGCCCTTATTACAACTTTCAAATTTGGAATACTTTTAACTAAGTATGGGACTATATCAATAATTGTATCATCCCATTTCCATAAACTAGCTCTTCATACTTTTCATATTACAAAATCATCTTGATTAATTCAATATTTTTTTCTCAATTCTATTTTTTCTTCATTATTTAATCTATATTTTTCAAGGTCTTCTGTATCTAAAGGATTGTATAAAAAAGAATATTTGTTTTTATTTAATAATTTACCTCCAAACTTCCAAAAATATTTTATTAAATTTGTCTTTGAAACAAATAATTTTAAATTAAGTAAATTATCTATTTCTTTATTATATAACGAAAAAGGAGAAGTTTCTATAATTTTAATATTTTTGCTTTTAAAAAATTTTAATAATTCAATACTTTTATTAAATTCATCTCAAGGTGATTGTGTTATACTATGCCAATGAACTATATTGATATTATTTTTAGTTACAAAATTTTTAATTTTTTCAATATCACCATTTGCAATCAAAATGTCTGATACTAGGGCTTTTATAATTGATTCTCTAGATCATCAATTAAATAT
>CAZIGU010000125.1:1025-1963 GCA_964538545.1 uncultured Candidatus Peribacteria bacterium | reverse complement strand
GACATCAAAGAAATTATACTTAAAAATATCCTAGTTAAAAAAGAAACTAAGGATAATTTTTATTTTACAAACAATGATTGAAGTTGGATATTTGATTTTAGAAGAGGATTCTTATCTTGAGAAATATTGGAAAAATTTTGTGTTTTTTTCTGGGATAAATATGAATCAGAGTTTCCATTTCAAGTCTGATGATTAGAGTTATGAGCAGTTCCATTCATTTCAGGTATAATTTATGAAGGAAAGAAAAGATGATATAATGTAAATTCATTTATCGTTAGAAAACAAAGAAAATTATCATGATTATGAAATCAAATTGAATGATTTTTAAATTCTGAAAAGATTATTGTAGTTGATGATTTAGTAAATACAGGTTCAAGTTTATTTTTTGTTTCTGATGTATTAAAAAATCAAGAAAATAAATTAGTTTATAAATTTTTTGTATTTGTAAATTTTTGAAGAGAGAAGTTAAATTCATATTTTAGAGATAGTTTTGAATTACTTGATTATGAATTTACTTTAAGTGATTTTTGATTATCAGACTATATGGATAATAAGAATGAAACAGATTATCCAATTATATTTCCTTGAAATAAAAGATTATTTTCACTAAAAAATTCAAATAAATTTCTTGAGGCACCAAAATCTAATCCATTAAAAATTTGAAAAAATATAATTTTTTGATGAGAATGAGCAAGTTTAGTTTCTATATGTTCTGATACTTGAAATTTAAATTATGAATACAAAATTAACCCAGTTGTTTGACATAAAAATATATTATCTTCACCTGTATACTTAGGTAATAATTTATTTTTTTGATGATATGATGGTAATCTACATTGTATTAATTTATTAAATTGAGAATTAAAATGGAAGTTTTATGATGCTGAATGGATTTGATCATCACCATGTATATCAGAGAAACTAAGTAGTATTTATAT
>CAZIGU010000125.1:0-949 GCA_964538545.1 uncultured Candidatus Peribacteria bacterium | reverse complement strand
CAAATATTGTTTGATGATTATGTACATTGTTCTCCAGAAATAAATGAAAAATACTCTTTAGTATTATGCTGATCAAATGATTGAAAACTAGTTTGCGCAAGAGGAGATAACTGAAAGATATTGTATGAAAGATTTTTTAATGCTCCTATTAAATGATGATTTACTTTTTCAGATGATTTAAATTATGCATTTTTCTGATGTTTTGATTGATATATTTATTGAATTGATGTTTTGTATTGAAATATACTATTTAAATATAAAACAGATGATATAGTTTATTCTAAACCATTTTTATATTGAGAAAATTTATTTTTTGGGTCATTAGATAAATATTTTTACCATTATGATTTAAAAAAATCTATGTTAGTTTCAAAAGTAAGAACTACATGAAAAATTTTTTCACAATCTGTATTAATAAGTAAAAGTATTGTTGCTTTTTGATCAAATGACTCAAATATATATTTTTATGATTTCACTACTTGAAAAATATGTTTTATTATAAAACATAAGGAAAGGATTTCTACAAAACTTATTTTTGATAAAGAATCTGGTTGTTTATATGTCTCAGATTTTTTAAATAATATGTATAAATACGATGTTAAAAAATTTATTAAATAGAATAATATTATGATTTTTAATGATTTAAAGGAAAAAAATATTCGTTTCTTTGTTAACCAATCAAACGATATGTGAATGATATTGATGAAAGAGTTTTATTTTTGATATTTGATTAATTTACTTGTTGATAAATTATGATTTAATTTACATAAATTAAATCTAGAGATTGTTTATCCTACAAATAATTATATCAAAGATCTTTTTAATAATTATAAATATTTTAAAGAAGAATATTTTGTTTTTTATCTTGAAAATTCTTACCATTCAAATAATTTTTCTTTAAATTTTTTAAAATTTTCACAAAAGCTTTTGTTTTGTTAGAAGATATGTC
>CAZIGU010000124.1:0-2003 GCA_964538545.1 uncultured Candidatus Peribacteria bacterium | reverse complement strand
ACATTATTTATATATATCAAATCAAGACTATGGAAAATTTAAATTTAAATGCTCAAGCTAGAAATACTGAGGAAAAACTAAAAGACATAAGAGCTGCTAAAATGATACCAGCTGTAGTTTATTGAAAAAATCAAGAACCTATTGCTATAAAAATGGATAATTCTGAATTTATTAAATTATTTAGAGTTTCTGGAGAATCTCATATAATTAACTTAAATATTGGAAAAAAATCTATTGAAGTTTTAGTTCATGATTTTCAAAAAGAACCTGTTAGAGGAGACTTTTTACATGTTGATTTTTTCGCTATAACTAAAGGTGAAAAAGTTCATACAAAAATTCATTTAACTTTTGTTGGTACTTCAAAAGCTGTTAAAGAATGAGCTATATTAGAAGAACACTTAAAAGAAGTAGATGTAAAAGTTTTACCTAAAGATTTAGTAGATTCTTTTGAAGTAGATTTATCTAAATTAGAAAATATTGGTGATGTTATAAGAGTTTCTGACCTAAAAATATCTTCAAAATTCGATATTTTAACTAACTCTGATGACATAGTAGCTATTGCTTCTAAACCAGCTAAAGTTGAAACAGAAGAAGTTGCTGCAACTGAAACTACTGAAACAACAAAATAAAAAAATAATTTTCAAAAAAAAGTATTTGATATATAATTCAAATACTTTTTTATTTAGATGATAATTTTTATAAAATGAAAGTAAAAATATATTGAAGTAATGAAAATACAAAAGAACTTAATACTAAAGTATTAAATGCTCTTGAAGAATTAGGACTATCTGACTTTATAACAATTGAAGTTACAAATGATGAAAATTTAAAAAATGAACTAAATATTAATAAAGAACCTGCTTTAATTGTAGAAGAAGAATCTATAGATTTTAGAGATACTATATTTGAATGAATTATACCTAGTGATGAAGAAATTAAATCAATGTTTATAAGTATAATTTGATGATGAGAAAGTTGATCTAGTTGTTGAACTTGAGGTTCTTGCTGAAGTTGATGTTCTTGTTAATAAAAAAATACTTGATTTTATCAAGTATTTTTTTATTGAGAAACTGAATCTATAATATTTTCAGTATTTCATGTTTCTACTTCTATATCTTGTGTAGTAGGAGTATTTGATTTTTTAATTATTGTATAATAATTAGTATAAACTAGTTTACCTGAAGAAAAATATTTAACTTCATAAACATTTGTTCACTCAGCTAAGTTATTATAAGACACATCGGCATGATATCTCCAAGTTTTTCAATTAAATGAACTTAATTTAAAATCATTTATAGTAACAGAATCAATACCTTCTGCTTTTACTTCTCATCTAATAGTTACAAAAGTCTCAGTTGTAGTATATGTATTTGAAGTTGTTGGTGAAGTAAATATAAACTTAGTTCAATCAACATCAAAATTATTAACTTTAAATCAAGAACTATTAGTAGTTGAAGTATTTCAAGAAGAACCTAGATTATAATAAACTGTATAAACAAATCTGGAAATTACATCGTTTGAATCATCATAAACTTTAAAAACTAAATCATTTTCTTTATTTGAGACATCAACATTTTCTATTTTAAAAGTCTTATTTGCTTTATCAATAATAGCTTTTTTACTATTAAGAATTATTGAAGATATATCTTCACTTGTAAATGCTCAAGATATATTAATTAATGGAGTTGAAACATTTGATTCATCAACTAAATTTGAAAATGTTATTAATTGAGAAGAAGATAAATTTTCAACAGTAGATCATGTTTGGCTTAATTGTTCTTCTATTTCAGATGTATCTTCTAAAACTATATAACTTGATCATTTATTTAATATAAACCAATCCGACTTTAAGAAAAATTGATCCAAATTTTCTTTCAATAATGTTAAATCAATATCTCATTTAGAAGCATCTCACCTAGAAATAGTTATTTTTTCTCAAGGAGCTAAAACAGTATTTTTTCAAACTAAATTTTCTATCTCAACAAATCAAGAAATAAGATAAA
>CAZIGU010000123.1:1422-2008 GCA_964538545.1 uncultured Candidatus Peribacteria bacterium | reverse complement strand
ACAAAAATTGGTATACCAAGTGATTGATTAGATGCAATAAATTCTAGAGAAATATATAAAACTCAAAGTCAAAAATTGTGAAAACTAACTTTTTGAATATGAACAAATTTAACAAACAACACAAAATGAACTTGGCCAAGAAAAAACGAAAACTTATGACCATTTTGATCATTTTCAGTTGTAGTTAAACCAAGTGAAATTCAAAGACCAGATTGAAATTGGGTATCATGTGTAAAACTAAGTGATAATTTTACAAAAGCTACTTGAGAAAAAAATAGAGTTCAATTTTTTAAAGAAATATTTTGAGAATCAGGAGTAGAAAAAAAAGAAGTATTTATATAAATAATAAAAAAATATGGAAACAATAAAACAATTAGATTGCTCTATTTGACAATCATTGAGTCAAGTAGAAAACTGAGCATGTGACACAAAAAAAGAAGTAAGTACAATACTTGCTATGCCAAATAGAAAACTAAATTACAAAGAAGTAAGTGAAAAACTAGTCTCTCAATTAAGAGAATACTTAAATGCTTCATGACAAAAATGATTTGTAGTAGGAGTTTCCTGAGGAATCGACAGTGCACTT
>CAZIGU010000123.1:0-1412 GCA_964538545.1 uncultured Candidatus Peribacteria bacterium | reverse complement strand
ATGAGTGTCAGGATGAATTGATAGCGCAACAGTATCTACTCTTTGTGCTATGACTTGAGAAAAAGTAACAGTTATGGATTTACCAATTCATCAAAAAAATGATGAGGTAAATAGAGCAAATAATCATATGAATTGGTTACAAGAAAATTTTTCAAATGTAGAGAGATATAGCATAGACCTAACTGAAACTTTTGAAACATTTAAAAAAGCTCTTCCTGAAATAAGTGATGAATCAAAAAGATATATGGCCTATGTAAACTCTCGTTCAAGATTAAGAGCAGTAACTCTTTATGCAATTTGAAATGAAAAAAATGCAATAGTAGCTGGAACTTGAAACAAAGTAGAAGATTATGGAATATGATTTTTTACAAAATACTGAGACTGAGCAGTTGATATAAGTCCTATTTGAAATTTATACAAAAGCGAAGTTTATGAAATGGCTAGATTTTTATGAGTAAATGATGAAATATTAAAAGCAAGGCCAACTGACTGATTACACCCAAATTGAGCAACAGACGAAGACCAAATAGGTTGTAGTTATAATGAGCTTGAATGGGCTATGGTACAATATGATGAATGAAAAAGAAGTAATAATTTTGAATGAAGAGCAAAATATGTAATGGAAATATATAGTAAAAGACACGAAATAAATGCTCACAAAATGGAGATGCCAAAAGTATTTGAAATATAATATTTGATAAAAAAAGTATATGAAACAAATTGAATTTAATAAGAATATAGTATATTTTGATGATTATAAAATAGAAGAAAATACTTCACTAAGAGAATTTTTAGAAAGTGATTTTTTAATAGGATTAATAGAAAGTTTTAAAGAAAAAATCATAGTAGTTCTAGGTTGAGACTGAACAATGCTTAGAGCAATAAAAGAAAATTATGAAAAAAATATACCATTTTTATGAATAAATTTCTGACATAAATGATTTTTATTAAATTCAAGAGATTCAATTAAACAAAATACAAGTTTTTTAGAGAGACAATACCCTTTACTTGAAATAGAGCTTGAAACTAATTGAGAAATCAAAAAAGCAATTGCTGTAAATGAGATAGATATCAGATCCGGAAACTGAAAAATGATATCTTTGGATATTTCTCTTACAAAAAAACAAAGCATAAATATAGAGTGAGATGGAATTCTTATATCAACTCCTGCATGATCTACTGGTTACAATAGTTCTCTTGGTTGACCTATAATTCCACACACTCTAAATGCTTTTGTTATGACACCAAAAGCTCCCTGGAAACCAAAATTACAAGCTCCAGTTTTGATGAGAGATGATGAAATAATAGAAATCAAAAATGTTTGAAGACAAAATATGACAGAAATATATTTTGATTCTGTAGAGTTTTTTAAATCAAATAAATTTAATTTAAAAGTTCAAAAATATAAAGAC
>CAZIGU010000122.1:0-2038 GCA_964538545.1 uncultured Candidatus Peribacteria bacterium | reverse complement strand
TAAACCTTCATAATCATCTAGTATACTTGAAGTTATACTTCAATTATAGTCAACATAAAATATATTATCTGGATTTATAAAATTAACTCATAATTCTTTATAAATTTCTGATAATGTAATATTATATCATCTTGTATTTTCAGGCATAAATGCAAAGTCATTAACATTCATAACTGATAAAACTCTTTGTTTGTAATTTTCTATTGCTTTTATTCATTCTATTCAAGATTCATCTGTAATGTTCGGTACTAATAAACCTGAATCTCAATATAATCTATAATTTAAACTCATTAAAAAATAATTAAAAAATATTCATTATTTTATAACTATTTTAGTAAATAAGTCAATTAAACTTTATCAAATGAATTATTTTTAATATTTAAAAAAATATGTTAGACTTATATAAATTAATATATAAGTCTTTTTTTATGAAAACTTCAGGAATACCAAAATTTGAAAAGTATTGATTTGATTGAGAAAAATATATAAATATGCAAAAAAATGCTATTTTAGATAGGATTTCAAAATTTAAACACAGACTTTATCTAGAAATATGAGGTAAGTTTTTGTATGATCCACATGCAGCTCGTGTATTGCCTGGATTTTTTCCTGATAGTAAAAAACAAATTTTTTCTTCTCTGAGAGATAAAGCTGAAATTATTTTTTGTTTAAATGCTAAGGATTTATATAAAAATAGACAATTATCAAATGAAGATATAGATTATGGAGATTATTGTTTACAAATGATTTATGATATAGAAAAAGAAGTTTGAATAAAGCCAAAGATTTCTATAAATCGTGTAAGTGAAAAAAATAAAGAAGTTTCGCTTAATTATAAAAATAATCTTTTACAAAAATGATATATTGCAGCACTTAGATATGAGATACCAGGTTATCCAAACGATACTGAAAAAGTATTATCAAGTGAAGGTTATTGAAATGACGAATATATAAAAGTAGAAAAAGATTTGATTTTGGTTACTTGAGCAGCTAGCTCTAGTGGTAAAATGTCTACATGTTTATGACAAATATACCATGAAGTTGTTTTATGACAAGATTCGGGTTATGCAAAATATGAAACATTTCCAATATGGAATTTACCTCTAGAACATCCTGTTAATTTGGCTTATGAGGCTGCAACAGCAGATATAGGTGATTACAATACTATAGATACATATCATCAAAAAGAATATAGTATGAATAGTGTAAATTATAACAGAGATGTAGAAGCTTTTGAAATAGTTTCAAGATTATCAAATTCACTTTTACCAATTTGAAATTTTACAAGAGAATATAAATCTCCAACAGATATGGGAATAAATACTGCTGGATTTTGTATTACTGATGATGAAGTAGTTAGAAATGCATCTATTGCAGAAATAGATAGAAGAATAAATTGGTACAATGAAGTAATACAAAGATGAGAAGGGGATTTAATTTGGATTGAAAGATGTAACAAAATAAAAGAAAGACTTTAGTATTTCTTTTATTTTGTTCTAAATATATTATCTATAATTATTCCAGTTGCTACTCATGCATTTAGACTTTCAGCTTGTCCAAAAGAGGGGATAGTTATTTTCTTTGTTACAAATTTTTCTATAGATTTACTTATTCCGTGAGATTCATTTCATATTATAATAAATCATCAAGCATGTTTTTCAAAATCTATTTTGTGAATATTTTCTCAATCTAAAAATGCTCAAAATATATCATGTTTAGAAGATTTTTTTTCAAAGTATTTTTCTAAATCAGTATAAAAAATATTTGTTCTAGAAATAGATCACATACTTGAAGATACTACTTTTGGATTTGTTAACTCTACGGTCTCTTTGCTTGCAATTATCTTTTTTATACCATACCAATCACAAATTCTTATGATAGTTCATAGATTTCCTGGATCATTTATAGTATCTAAAACTACTATAAATTCTCCTGATTCTATTTCTAAAATTTCATTTTTTGGTGAAACTACAATTGCAATTCAAGCATTGTTTGATTTTGAAATAGATATTTTTTCTATAGTTTCACTATCACTTAT
>CAZIGU010000121.1:0-2047 GCA_964538545.1 uncultured Candidatus Peribacteria bacterium | reverse complement strand
TGAAACTCTCTAAACATTATAGATAGTCCAGATTATGAAATAAAAAATACTTATAATATTAGATTGCAAACAACTGATTCAAGTTGATGACAATATCAAAAATCTTTTGTTGTAAATGTAGTAAATATCTGAGAAACTATAAATACTATAATTGATTTTGAAATCAATGAGCCTTCAAAATATCCAGTTACTTCTTGAAACTGGTTTAGATGAACTAGTTCAACTTTCGAGTGAACATATTCTTTTGAAAGTAATAATGCATGAGCTGTAAATTCACAATCTTGTTTTGAAATTGATAATACTTTTTATAGTTGAATATGAACTATTGATTTTAAATATAGAGTTTCAAGTCAAACTTGAGCAGATTTTTTGAGATTTTATATAGACAATGTAGAACAACAAAACTGGTCTTGAGAAGTTGCCTGGTCAACTTATAATATAAATAATATAGCATCTTGAAATCATACTTATAAATGGTGTTATATAAAAGATTGAGCAACAAATACAGGTTCAGATAAAGCATGGATTGATTATATAACTTTTTCATATACAACTCCAGATACAAATAATCCAACTATAAACTCTACAAACTTTACAAATGATGTATTATTACCAGGATGAAATCACACTATAATTATAAATTATAGTGACATTTGAAGTGGTATTGATCCATCAAGTGCAAATATGGAATTTTATAAATGGAATTGAAGTTCTTGGTGAACTAATATTTATTCTAGTTCATTAACTCCTTGAGTTATAAATACTTCTCAAGCAAATTACTCTACAAATAATCTATCTTATGGTAAGTATAGATACAATTTTAGAATACATGATAATTATTGAAATTTTGTTACTAGAGAAGTTATATTTTATATAGATATACCTTATTTTAATATAAGTACTTGAAATTATTTATCTAGCTTAGGTATGTCTTATTGACCAGATGAAATAGTCGTAGAAGTTAGAACTCTTTGAGCTCCATATCAAGTAGAGATACTTAAAAATTGAACTTTTTCAGATGGTAGATGAAATATAATAATCGATTGGGATGGTACTTATGGGTTATCTTATGATGTAAATCCATATAGTTGACTTAGAAGAAATATAACTTCAAATCCTGTTTTATGAACATGAATTTTAAATGTGAATACTGATTGAAATTATAATGTATACTACCACAGTATAAAACTATGAAATATAGTTTCAGAAGAACAGACAGCTTGAAATTATGAGCTATAAATATCTTTTAGAACTACTTTTAATTACTAAGTTATTATAAATGAATAAAAAAATCTTATTACTTATTAAATTACTACTTATATTTTTATTTTTTAAAATATGAGTAGTTTTTACAGCATTAAATAATTATGATTTTAATAATCCCTGAGATTATACATTATCAAATACTAGTAGTTTAGAAGTAAATTCTTCTATTATTAGTTTAAAAAAGAACTATTTAAATCACATCTGATCATCTACTAGTACTACAACTCTAAATTGAGCTTATGATTTAGTAGTAGATTGAATTTATGCATATATCACAAATTTTGCTGATAATAGTTTTTCTATTTACAATGTAAGTAACCCTTCTACACCAACTTTTGTTTCAGAACTGGTGAATAATTGAGGTACACTTAGGCTTGCAGGTCCTACATGAATTGTAAAAAATGGTAATTATGTTTATATCGCTTCAAATACTAGTGATGCATTACAGATAATTGATGTAAGTAATCCAGCTGCACCAACTGCTGCAGGACAAGTAGTTGATGCTACAAACTTAAATTGAATTAGATGACTAGCTATTTCTTGAAATTATTTATACACTACAAATGATGTAAGAGATTCATTAAGAATTTTTGATATAACTAATCCAGTTACACCAGTTGCAACAGGTACAATTAGAAATACTACAACTTTAAATTGAGCCAGATGAATTAAAATAGTTTGAAATTATGCATATATTACTTGATATGATTGAGATAGATTCACATCTGTAGATATATCAAATCCTGCTGTTCCAGTTGTTGCTGGTAGTATAACTGATGCT
>CAZIGU010000120.1:0-2051 GCA_964538545.1 uncultured Candidatus Peribacteria bacterium | reverse complement strand
CAACTAAAATATTTTTAATTATAACAATAGTATTTTTAAGTATTATTTTTATACTAACTATACTATTTTTATGATATTTATCATCAGTTATGGAAATATTTAAAACATCTATATGGTTTTATACTTATTTAGAAGCCAAAAAAAATCAAGAGAAAATATGAGATTCTGATGATGATTAGAATTTAAAAATAAAATTTGATTTGTATAAAATAATTATTAAAATAAAAATACTTAAAACTTAATTTATAAATTATGGACTTAAACAAAGTACAACTTATAGGTAGAATAACTCAAGATTTAGAGTTAAAACAAACTCCAAACTGACAAAATGTATGTTCTTTTTCTGTAGTTACTAATAGAAATTGGACTGATCAAGCGTGAATGAAACAAGAACAAGCAGAATTTCACAATGTAGTTTTATGGTGAAAACAAGCTGAAATAGCTGCTCAATACTTATGAAAATGAAAAAAAATATATATAGAATGAAGACTTCAAACTAGATCTTGGGAAGCTCAAGACTGAACTAAAAGATATAAAACAGAAATAGTTTGAGAAAATATGATTATGTTGGATTCTAAATCATGAGATACTCAAAATACTTATTCTCAAGAAAATTCTTATTCGGAATCATCTTGAATAAAAAAACAATCTCCTGCTAAAGAAGAAGAAATATCAATTGAAGATATACCATTTTAATAAAAATAAGTCAAATTTATAAAAAATTTGACTTATTTTTATTTTTACCTAATATTAAAATGTTTTAAAAAAGGAGAAAAAATATGAAGATGATTCTTGATTGGATTGAATTTCAATATTATAAAATAAAAGATTTTCTCTTCCCGGACCCAAACAAAGAGTATCACCCTCCTCATGGAGAGTAAAACTCAAAAAAAGAACCATTTTTGGTTCTTTTTACATATCTTTTGGTAAAGCAAGTTCTATAGCTGCAAATGTAGCATCTTTTCATTCTGGAACTAAAATAGATACTTTATCTCAAACAGTAAGTTTAAAATGTGTAACTGCTCGTTGCACAAGATTATAATTTTTTGAATCAGAAATAGCTATAAATCTATCATTTTCTTTTGCTATTAGTCATGTTTTTATAGTTCTAGCAATTGGTAAAATTTGTTTATAAGTCATTTTTCATATTGGATCTATTGTAAGTTTCATTCTATCTCATTGAACAAGTTTTGATTTAGAAGCATAGTTAGCAGGGACTGGATATCTATTTCAATCTGCTCACAACATATATTCTCAAATAAAAATTCACTCTATTATTTTATTATCATTGTCTTTATAATCAGTTAAACTATTTAAATTAAAATTATGATTATTTATATCAACATTTTCATCTTTCAAAAGTTCTTGTAATAATTTTTTTGAATTTTTAATAGATTTTTCTGCATTATCTATTAAATCTCTTATAGCAATAATTGTTTTTTGTTCCATTTTATTTTTGTTTAATAATAATATATTATATTTTATATAAAAAATATTAAAAAGTAAATTTTTTTATATTTACTTTTTTAATAATTAAGTTTAAATATATCTTCTACAAATATTTGAAAAAACAAAACAACATATATTCATATAGCTAAAAAAGGTCAAAAAGCCATTTTTGTATCAAAAGAAATATTGTCTTTTTCTCATAACAAATTATTAACTTGTTTTTTTATTTGTTTTTGATAGATATAATAAGTTTTTGTTTTAAAATAAAGTAAAATTATTATTCAAATAACACTTCAAAATGTATAAGATATCAAAACTGATTGAAAAGAAAAACTAAATCACATTATCATTCATAAAAGTATTCATATTCTCAAATCTCATCATCACATCCAACTTCATCAAGATAAAAATATCTGTAAAAACAAAAACAAAAATACAAAATAACTTCATAAAATAGCACCTCAAACTATACTTGAAGTTAAATCTATTTTTAAATAAAATTGTATAAAAGCTATAATAACTCAAATAATAAAAAGTATAATTAAATCATATATTTCTTTTAGTCATTTAAACATAATAAAATAAAAAGAAGATATTATCAA
>CAZIGU010000119.1:0-2055 GCA_964538545.1 uncultured Candidatus Peribacteria bacterium | reverse complement strand
CAAATTCATAATGACCATTTTTGTTCAGGAGTTAGGCTTTCAAGTTCATTTAATATTCCATTTTCGATTTTATCAGAAGTTCTTTTATAATTTTTTATTTCTCATTCATCTAAAGGTTTTTTGTTATTTATTTTTATATATTCAAAATAGTTTACTAAAAATTCTCTATCAGCTTGAGAATCTTTTACCATTACCTTAATTGTATTTATCAAGTGATTATATTCTTCTTCACTTTTAAACTCAGTTATATTTGATATATTTCAATCTAAAACTTTTATATTGTGTTTATTTAATAATCTTTCAACATAAGATCAAGTAGAAGTATCTTCAACTCATACTTCCTCAATATAATCATCTATAGTTCATGTTCTGTACATTTGTGCCTTTACTATATCACTATGACTAATTTTTCAAGATTTAAAATTACTATTTAAAATAGTTTCGTATCTTACAGCTTCTTCATAACTTGCTATATTTAGGTTTCATTTAATATTTTGTTTTCATAATCTTAGAGTTATTTTGCCATTATTTATTCTTTCTATAGATATTCATAATTTGTTTAATCAAGAAAAAATAGCTCCTAAAACAAATGCCTTATTATCTCATTCAGGCAAATTATCAAGTGCTCATTTTATAATTTCAAAATTAAATTTTCACCCTTCAATTTCTTCTTTTAGCTTTTTAAGTTGTTCTTCAGTGCTAATTTTTTTTGTTGTTTCAGCTCAATTGTTACTTAATTTTTCTGTCCCAGTAACCATATATATTATATTATTTTATAAATTCCTTATTATTTTATCATATTTATAACTATAGGAGCAAGAAATAAGACTTGACATATTTTGATTTTTAAATAAATGTCATAAAATAATTAAAAATTTTGCAAAAAATATCTAATTGTATATTCTTTTATAAATTACTTATTTTGTTGCAAATAATTTATGCTTTTTCGTATTTTTAAATACTGAGTAAAAAACTCCTTAAGAAATAAATTTTTGAGTATTTCTTCAATTTTAGTACTAACTTTACTTATGTTTTTTATAAACATATTGGTTTTATTAGAAGATGTAAGTTATAAGCTTATTGATTCAATTAACTCAAAATTAACTATATCTTTATATGTAAATGAAAATTATACTAAAACATCCTTAGAAATAACTGATTTTATAGACGATATAAAAAATCAGAATCAGGATGTAGAAGTTGTATATAAAACAAAAGAAGATATATTAAATGATATTAGGTTAAAAGAGCCTGACCTTGTTAAAATTTTAGAAAGAAGTAATCCTTTACCAGATACTATAGTTTTATCAAATATATGAATAAGTGAATATAAAAAAATCAATAATTTAGTAGAGTCTAGATTATATCTTTTAGTAAATAGTGATAAGTGAGATGATTATTTTGCAAATTATACCACTCAATATAAAAAAATTGAAGATGTAACTTCTGTTCTTGAAATATTAAAATTCGGTTTAACAGTAATTATATTTATATTTGTAGGTTCAATTGCAATAATAACATATAGTATAATTTGAAATTTTATTTATTATTATAGAGATGAAATATATATAACTAAGCTAGTTTGATGATCAAATGTTTTTATTTATTGACCATTTGTTCTTCAGTGAATGATATATTCATTTTTAGCATTTATATTTAATTTAGTTTTATTTTCTATATTACTTAATAATTTAAATCTTGTATTTTGACATATATATATTTTTTCATTTCCAAACTTTATATTATTTGTCGAATTAGTAATGTTTATGATTGTTTGATGATTTAGTTGATATTTTTCATCAAAAAAATATTTAAGATAATTGTTGTTCAAAAAAATTATAACACAAAAATGGCATTAAATTCATAAATTATGACATTTTTGTGTTTTTTTATAAAAAAAATTTGCAATAATAATTTTTTTTTATATAATCCACGAGCATTAGTTAAATGGTTCCGTAGCTCAGCTGGTTAGAGCGCTGCACTGTCACTGCAGAGGTCGCGGGTTCGAATCCCGTAGGGACCGCCATTAATGTAGCACAATGTTGCTTAACAAAT
>CAZIGU010000118.1:399-2060 GCA_964538545.1 uncultured Candidatus Peribacteria bacterium | reverse complement strand
TTGAACACTTAATAATCTTTGAAAAGACTTTTCAAAATATTATGATGAAATAGAAAAAATAGAACATAGTGATTATAAATTAAAAGAATTATTTATAAAATTTTTAGTTTATTCTAATATAAATAGTGAATACAATAGTTTTGATAATTATTCTAAATTTTGGTTTAGCTCTGGTATGCAAGTCAATAGAAAAGAAGAATTTATTGTTAGTCGTGAAACTCCTTTTTATTTTGAATCATATAGGCTTGATAAAGTTATTTATGAAGACTTGATTGATAATAGAGTTTGAGCATTTGATTGAAAAAAGTTTTATTTAAATATTACACTTAAACAAAAATAATATGAGTTTTAAAAAAGATTTTCCTATTTTTAAAAATAATCCAGATTTAGTTTTTTTTGATTCTACTTCTACAACTCAAAAACCTGAAAAAGTAATTGATTGAGTTAAAAAATATCTAGAAAATGATTATAGTAATATACATAGATGACTTTATGATATATCTATAAATTCAGAAAAATTATATAAAAAATCAAAACAAATAGTTGCAAAACATATATGAGCGGAAGATATAAAAGAGATAATTTATACTTACAATTCTACTTATGCTAGCAATTTACTTACTTCTAGTTTGAAAAAAAGCAATTTTTTAAAACCGTGAGATAAGATTCTTGTAAGTATAGTTGAACATCATGCAAATCTTGTTCCTTGGCTTATTTTGAAAGAAGAAATCGGAGTTGAAGTTGAGTTTATATGAGTTGATTCTGATTATAATCTAGATCTTTCTGATTTTGATGAAAAATATGATGAAAATGTAAAAGTAATAGCTTTAACTCATGTTTCAAATGTAACATGACAAGTTTTTGATTTAGCTGAAATTGGTAAAAGAAAGAGAGAAGATACACTTTTTGTTGTTGATGCTAGTCAAAGTGTACCACATATGAAAGTATATGTAAAAAAGCTTAATTGTGATGCACTATTCTTTACAGGTCATAAAGTAATGGCACTAAGTGGTATCTGAGTTTTATGGTGAAAAAAAGATTTATTAAATGAGTTAACTCCTAGTTTTTCTTGAGGTTGAGCTATATGAGAAGTAACTTGTGGTTGATATACAAGTGCATGATTACCAGATAAATTTGAACCAGGTACTCCAAATGTAGTTTGAGCAGTTTCTTTATTAAAAGCATTTGAATATATAGAATATATAGGATGATTTGATAAAATAGAAGAAATAGAAGAAGACCTTATAGAGCATTTTTTAGAAAAAGTGAAAGATTATGAAAATATAGAAATTATAGGAAGTCACAAGAAAAAAAATAGAGTTTGAGTTTTTTCTATTGTTTTAAATAATTATCATTCAAATGATGTTGCAGAAATATTGGCTGAAAATGGTATAGCTGTCAGATCAGGTAAGCATTGTGCACATCCACTTTTTGCAAAATCATGATATCCTAATTCTATAAGAGTTAGTTTATATCTTTACAACACAAAAAAAGATATAGATAAATTCTTTGATGTAATTGATAAATTAAAAAAATAATAATGCAAGAAAATATAATAATAGTTGACGAGTTTGATAATCAAATTTGAATCTGAGAAAAAATGGAAGTTCATGAAAAAGCTCTACTTCATAGAGCTTTTTCTATACTAGTTTTCAATTCAA
>CAZIGU010000118.1:0-389 GCA_964538545.1 uncultured Candidatus Peribacteria bacterium | reverse complement strand
GCTTATGCTTCAACAAAGAGATCTATCTAAATATCATTCTGGATGACTTTGGACAAATACTTGTTGTTCGCATCCTAGAGAAAATGAGACTCTTGAAGCTGCAATTCATAGAAGATTACAAGAAGAGATGTGATTTGATACAAATCTAACTAAAAAAACTCAGTTTATTTATAAAGCAGTTTTAGATAAGTGACTTACTGAACACGAATATCTACATGTTTATAAATGATTTTATGATGATGAGCCAAAATTAAATAGAGAAGAAGCTATGGATTATAGATGGATTTCACCATCGGATCTAAAAATAGATATACAAAAAAATAAACAAAATTATACTGCTTGGTTTTATAAGATAGTAAATGAACATTTTGATGAATTGTTTTGAGAAT
>CAZIGU010000117.1:1194-2062 GCA_964538545.1 uncultured Candidatus Peribacteria bacterium | reverse complement strand
GATAAAGATTGAAATACTAAATGACATACAGTTTTTCCATATAGAGTTGAATGAAATAAAATATATATAGTTGATAATAATATTGCTTATCCTAGTAATATTTTATTACCAAAAGATTTAAATTATGCATATAATCAATATATAGAAATTAATTGAACTTGAAGTTGAACTTGGGAATCTCAATTATATAGTTTTAATTGATGGACAAAATTTACAGATTTATCATTAATGAAAATAGAAGATTTATATAATTGATGATATAAATCAAAACCATTTTGATTTGATGTAAATGATGCATTATATACATTGTCATGAAGTTCCGATATAATTTTAACTGATTCTTTATGAAGAAAATCAGGTTATTTAAATTGAGAAATATTTAAGGAAATACCTTGAGTTTTAGTTGATATACCTTTAGATACTGATATACTTTGAAATTCTGTAGAAAATACTTTTAAACAAATCTACCTACCAAAAAAACTAGAAAACCTAACAATAGAAATAAATGGTAAAACGGAAGAAAACTATGACCTAATGATAGCATGATGATACTATTATACAAAACTAGAATGAATAAATACAAGTTCATGACAAACAGATACTTTTAATATATCTAGAGAAAATATTAAGATAGATTTTGATGATACAAAAACTAACTCTTGAAAATATAACATACTAGTAGACGACTTCCAAAATAATTGAACATGAACAGTATATATAGATTCAATGAAAATAAATACAAACTTGCAACAATACAATATAAACTGGTCAGAAGTAATAAACGATACAAACAATGCAGTAAACTACCAAATAGACTCAAACAATGATTGATTTTTTGATACATCTACAAATTTTTCACCAATATATC
>CAZIGU010000117.1:0-1167 GCA_964538545.1 uncultured Candidatus Peribacteria bacterium | reverse complement strand
AACACCAAACACAACAAATAATTCATATATAGAAACAGTAAATATAGAACTAAACTCAATGGATAATGAAAACTGAAGTTGAGTAGAAAAAATATATTATTCACTAGATAATATATGAACAACAGAAAAAATATATCTAGAATACAATAATCAAATACAAGTAAATGGAGTATGAAACTATACACTAAGCTATTATGCATTAGATAAATTTTGAAATAAAGAAGAAGTTAAAACTATAAATTTCACACTTACAGAAAAACCAGAAACATATGCTTGAAATATTAGCTGATATATATATGATGATAGTAATCAAAATAGTGTACTAGACTCATGAGAAAAAACAATGGCATGATGGAAAGTATGTATAGATAAAAATAATAACAATGATTGTGAAGAAAATAGTGAACCATTTAATGTTACAAACAATAATTGATACTATGAATTTGATTCATTAATAACTTGAACATATAACATAAAATTAATACCACATCAAAATTGGATATTAACAAATCCTATAAATTGAAAATATACTATAACACTATCAAATTGACAAGTAGTAACTAATAAAAATTTTTGAGCTTACAAAACTAAGTGAAATAAATAATATATAATAATTTAAAATTATGAAAGAAAAAATTAAGAAAATTGTTAAGAATAAATATTTTAAAATAATAGTTTTTATATTGTTATGATTATTTATACTTAAAGAATCATATGCAGTTTATATAGATAGATATAATTTTAAACAATTAGAAAAAGCTAAGCCTTATCTTGAAAAAATAGATAAAAATACAAAAGATTTTTCTAATTTAAAAAAATTTAATGAAATATATAATGTTGATATACAGCCAATTAAAAATTGCTATTATACTAGTAATTCTAACTGAAATGAAAAATATATATTTTGATTTAAATTAGAATCTTTAATATATATATATATATATATATAAAACTACATTTCATTCCCTAAATATAGTTTACCTATAGGTAAATTTTGTGGTTGATGACCTTGTGTTGATGATATAAATAAAGATATATTTGAAAGAATTATATCTAATCCATGTAAAGAATAAAAATTTAAATAAAGGAAAATTATATTCCTTTATTTTTAATAAAACACATGGAAACAAATCTACCTACCACAAAAACTAGAAAATCTAACTATAG
>CAZIGU010000116.1:0-2062 GCA_964538545.1 uncultured Candidatus Peribacteria bacterium | reverse complement strand
AACAGTTTCCTTATCTCTTATTTCTCAAACCATTATTATATCAGGATCTTGTCTAAGAGCAGTTCTTAATCAATAAGCAAAAGTATATCCAATGTCTGGCTTTACTTGAGATTGATTAATTCAATCTACCTGATTTTCAACTGGATCTTCCAGAGTCATTATATTTACATCAACTTTATTTAAATCTGTCAATGCAGAATAAAGAGTAGTAGATTTACCTGATCACGTAGGTCAAGAAGTAAGTATAATTCAGTTTGGTAGAGAAATAGCCTTTTGAATCAACTTTAAATTTTGTCACTCAATTCACAATTGAGTTAACTTTGGTATAGTCTTAGATTTATCAACTATTCTCATTACTACTTTTTCTCAATGAACAGTAGGAAGAGTAGAGACTCTAAGATCGAGAGATTTTCATTCTATAGTAGTACTTATTCTACCATCTTGAGGAATTCTAGATTCATCAATTTTCAAGTCAGACATTATTTTAAATCTGGCAACAATTCAAGAATGAAGGAAGTTTTGGTATTCCAAAATTTCCCTTAATTCTCAATCCAGCCTGTATCTTAATCTAACATATGATGATAGTGGCTCTATATGTATATCTGAAGATTCTCAAACTACGGCAGCTAAGATGATAAAATCACAAACTTTTTGTATATTATCTCACTTATAAACCATGTTTTTTAGTTCTTCTACTACTTCACTATATTTCATAAATAAAAATTATATTATTTTAAAATTGCTTTGTATTCTTCTAGTACACTAGTGTATTTTATTACTTGTACTTAAAGATTTTTGAATATTTGAAATAATTGTCATTTGCATTTGATTAAGAGTAAGATTTAACTCATTAACTTTCATGCTTGCTCATGTTCATTCACTAGACATAACTTTTTGTACTTCTCATCTAAGTTTATTAAAATCAGCAATAAAGTCTTTTATTTGTTTTTCGATTTTGAAAAGTGGTATTCATTTTACATAAAATCTTAATGAAACTTTTACTTTTATTTTTTCAGTTCATTGTGATTTTTTTAGGTAATCTATAAAGGTAATTCCATTTTCTTGTAAATTGAATGAAGAATCAATATAATCTTCAAATGAAATAGAACTTATATCAAATATTTGATTAGCAAATATTCAATAATCCTCTACCTTAGTTTGTCATTTTAAAGTTTTAGATCTAAAATCACTAAAGTCCTTATTTAAATCATAATCTAATCATACATTTCATGTTTCTTCATCTACTTTTATTTTACCAACATTTTCAATAAAATATAAAAAATCAATTATTGATCACTTAGATCATGTCAATTCCATAGTCAATGGAATATAAAAAATATTTATATCTAAAGAGCTATCTCATATAGTTGAAGTATATTCTTCTAATAGTTTTACATCTGATATTCAAATAGCATCTTTGTAAGTAAAATTAAATGTTTCCGCAATAGACTCTATATAGTTAACAAACTTATAATCTGATAAAGAATTATCTCATAGGTCAGAAACTGCTTCAGAATAAATAGGGAGAATTTTTGAAACAACTTCAGTTTTAGAGTCAAAAGAAGTAGTATCTATATACTTTTTTGATAATTTATCAATAAATACTTCAAAATTTTCTTCTGTTTTATTATTAAAATTATTATTGTAAAAATCTTTTGTTATAGATTTCAAAACTTCTCACAAATAATCATTTTCTTCAGTTCATTTTGAGTCGTCTGTTTTAGGTAATACACTTTCTACATTTGCTTTAAATTCATCGTGTGAAACTCATTCCTTTAAAACTCTTTTATAATCACCAAATAAACTCAATGATTCTTGCTTATAAGCCTCAATTTCTCTAAATCAAGGTAATATATATGTTATAAATAATATTATTAGTACAATTGTTAAGCTAACAAATGAAACTGATGATATTACAATAGAATTTTCTTCTCTTTCTGTTCTTTTCATGATCTAAAAATTAATTTTTAATATTATATCAAACAATGTTTTGTTAGTATATCAATTTGATTCTCATATAACACTTTCACTTGAGAATATTTTTTGTCTATCAATAAGTGTA
>CAZIGU010000115.1:0-2113 GCA_964538545.1 uncultured Candidatus Peribacteria bacterium | reverse complement strand
AGATTATTCTAAGTCAGATTGATCTAATTATTGGTATGATTCTAAGTTTACACTGCGATTAGGTCGCTATTGGTCGTCTACTACCAATGCAGACACTGATGATGCTCGCTATCTCAGTTTCCAATATGCCTATACTTACTTCAACTATAAGACCAATAATTACTATGTTATTTGTACTCGCTAAGCTTGATTATTTGATAATTTGATTATTTTATGAAAATGGATTTGATAGAAAAGATAGATAATGATTATATAAATATTTATGTTGATTTAATCAAAATTTAAAAAGATATGATTAAATTTGATTAAAACTATATAGTATACTTTATTGTATAATAACTTTTAAATTAAAATAATAAATAATTATGGCAAGATTTAGTCATCTTCCTATATATAAAAAATCTTTTCAAGTACTTGTATACATAGAAGATCTAGTAATAAATATGGAAAAAAGATCTAGATATACTATTTGAGCAGATCTTAGAAATATAACAAGAGAATTTGTGGTAAATATAGCAAGAGTAAATAGTTTAGATACAAAATATAGACTTGATACTATATCAAAAATGTTTGATTTGATAAATCAAGTTTATATACTGTTATCTGTTATGAAAGAACTAAAAATGTTTCGTAAAAAAACAGATTATGAAAAAATAATAGAAGATATATATAATATAGAGAAACAGTTAGAGTGATGGAAAAAAAGTTTATAAAAATTTGGCAGAGTATGTATATATGAGTATATACATAGAGTCCAACTTTCCTTAGGATAAAATGTGTATATAAATGAGATGAAAAATTAAAAAAACTTCTTCCAAAAGAAAAATCTTTATTTAACTGTAATTCTTGAGTAGGTATGCCTATATGAAACTATACAAGTCAGTTTTTTGCAAATATATATCTCAATGACTTAGATAAATATATATTGCAAGATTTACAAATAAAAGATTATTTTAGATATGTAGATGATTTACTTATATTTGACAATGACTATAACAAACTCAAAAATATAGAATTACAAGTAGATGAGTATCTAAAAACTCACTTAAATATGCAACTTGCAAAACAAAAGACCAATCTCAAACACATATCTCATTGACTTGATTTTTTAGGATATTTTATCAAACCATATGTTACATATACTAGAAAAAGAGTAAAACACAACTTTATACAAAAACTTGATATTTTAGAGAGTGATGTGATAAATTATTATGATATATATCAAATTAAAATCAAAAAAATAGTTTTTGTATGAGACAGTGTTTTGAAACTAAATTCTGTTTTTTGATCTTATATGTGACATTTTAAATATGCTTTTACTACAAACTTATTTAAAAAAATATATCATAAATATACTTACTTAAAATACTATTTTGACAAAACTTGAAAAAAAAATAAATACCTAAAAACAAAAAAGATACAAAATTATTATACCCGATACAAATACTACGAAAAACTGTATAAAAATACAATTATATTTTATCCTATAAATAATTATTTTGTATTTCCTTTTAGATACATGTATCTACTTAGCTTAGGCCTCAAACAAATTTTGATTATATAAAGATATATAACAATATATGATTTAAGATAGAGTATAAAAATCATAAATTATTTATATTGCATATACTAAAATATACTCATAAAAATGTTTTAGTTCTTGATAGGATAGAAAACAAAATATTTATAAAAAATTTATTTATTAAAAAATAACACTATGAAAAAAACTACAAAAATAATATCTATAATGATATGATTATCTATACTATGATGAATAGTATATGCTACTACTACTACGGCAAACAATAGATATCGAGGAATCTCTAAACTTCCATGGAATTGATCTGGTACAGGTGATTATGATCCAGCCCATGATGTATGAACTGGGTCAGCTTGAGATAAAGGTAGATTTACTTGAACTAAGTGAACAGGTAATATTATCACTGACACTCGTACCTGACTTATGTGGCAGTCAGTACCAAGTAGTACTACTATGACTTGGACTGGTGCTATAAATCATTGTGCTGATTTAAACTTATGATGACATGCTGACTGGAGATTACCAAATATAAGAGAACTTATGAGTATAGTAGATTATTCTAAGTCAGATTGA
>CAZIGU010000114.1:1872-2130 GCA_964538545.1 uncultured Candidatus Peribacteria bacterium | reverse complement strand
TTATTTCAAATTAAAATAATATTTCATATTTTGAAAGAAGTGAAAAATTCATTGAATGTTGATGAATTATTTATGAGTATTGCAAAAAATTTCAGTTGGAAAAAATATAGAAGATCCTTATATTCCAGGTAATATTCAAATTATTTCAGATGCACCAAAAGTTGATCATAAAAAATGTGGAGGATCTTGTTAAAGATTTTTAGAAAATTGAAAGTTTTTTTGAAGCTAAAATATAAAAAAAATCAAATAAAAAAATAA
>CAZIGU010000114.1:0-1848 GCA_964538545.1 uncultured Candidatus Peribacteria bacterium | reverse complement strand
AAAATAAATATTTTTTTTTAATTAAAATAATTCTTATTTTTTATTATTCTCTGTAGAATTATAACAAATAAAAAAATAAATTTTTTATTTATTTAATTTATTCAGTTTTACTGTAAATTGTAAATATTTATTTTCACTCCTTCCTGCATTGAAATATTTAAACTAATCATCTTCTTCATCAATATCTTCTAAACCTATAGCTTTCATATAATCTTTTGTAGATATAACTTTATTTGAATCATCAACTTGTTTTAAATATTCAACTCCAACTCTTGTATAAATAACTTCATCATCATTTGTAGATAAAGCAACACTTCCATCATCATTTATAAATTTGATAATAAATGGTCCAATATAATTATCATCAAGTTTATTTTCTTGATTAAATTTCATCATTACTTTCATTCCACATTTATATTCTTTTATTATTTTTCTTTTTTTAAATCCTTCCAATCTTTTTTCTATAGTCTTTTTCTCATTTTCTTTAATTTGAGGAAATATATTCATTATAATACTTTTCCACATATATAAAGTATATAATCTCAAAGCATCAACATCATATTTATCTATATTTTCAATAAAATAAAATTTATTTTTATCTTCTTTATTATTATTCAAATTTTCAAAATCTTTTATTAATTCTCTTTCAGAATTTTTTAAAATATTTTTTTTCTTTTCATTTAGTGATTTCATTTCTTCATTTTCATTAATATCTTCATCTATAAAGAAATTCTCATATCCTTTATTTAATGATTCTTTATTTTTATTCAAATCTAAATCATCAATCTTATTTAATTTAATTCTTTTTCTAATTTTTCTTTTATTTTGTTTGTTTTCATCTTTTTCTCCTTTTATTTCTTTTTCTTTCAATTTATTTTTTTCATTATTTATTTTTTTTAATTTTCTTTTTTTATCAACTTTTTTATTATTTTTTTTTCAAAATCTTCATCAATTGAATCTAAATTTTTATTTTTACTTTCATCATCACTTATCTCTATTATATCTTTCTTATCTTTCTCTCCCTCTTCTACCTTTGTCTTCTTCATTATCTCTTCTATTAAACTTTTAGTCAAATCTTTATTTATTTGATCATTTTGTTTCAATTCATTATTCTTTAACTTATTATCTTTTAAATATTTATTAATATTTTTAATATTTTTAGAATTCAGCTGTTTTACTTTAATTTCAGTTCCAGCAGGTTTTAACATATCTGGTGGTAATGGATTTGTTTTTTCTCTAGTGTGGACCACTTTTTTATTTCCAGATGTTAAAAATTCATCCCCTCTTGACCACACTGCATCACGGTCACCATCTTCTTCTATAACTCGTCCATCCTGACCATTAACCAAATTTTTATCATAATCTTTTAATGTTTCATTTTTTTTTAAATTAATATTATCACTAATATTATCTTTCTTAGCTAATTCACTATTAGCATTAACAGGAGACGTATTAATATCATTTAATGATGGTGCCTGGAATAATAAGCCAATTGGCTCTTTTTGGGACTTTTCCTGCGAACTATTATTAACAACAGCATTACCTATTTGTTTATTTTCTTTTTTAGATTTATCATTATTTTTTTTTTCATCAGTAATTTTTTTTAATACTCTTCTTTTTGCATCTAATAATTTATTTGATTCTATTATATCGTTTTTTAATTTAATATCTTCAGATTTTTTTTTATACTGTTCCATTAATTTAATATTGAACCCCACTCTGCCAAACATTATCATCATTGGAGATGCTTTATTTATTATAGACAATTTTTGATTTAAATAAAATTGGACAATGACTGGAAACAAAAATGACACCACAAATGCTGGTCAATAAACGATTTTGAGCCAC
>CAZIGU010000113.1:825-2139 GCA_964538545.1 uncultured Candidatus Peribacteria bacterium | reverse complement strand
GTAAAAAATATTTTTAAATATTTTTATGTTAAAAAACTTTAATAATAATTAAATATTAAAATATGCCAGATTTAGCTTTATGGCCTGCTTGTGATCATAAATGCACTATGTGTTCAAATGAAGCTGATTATAAATATACAGTTTCTGACTATGCATTTGATTCTTTAAAAGCAAGAATAGACCGTTTTTATGAATGAGATGATAGAAATTTACATCGTTTTCCAGATTTAAAATCTGATTGGACTATAACTTGAGGAGAACCTACTTTGAATCCTGATTATTTTAAGATATTGTCTTATGTTAGAGAAAAATTTCCTGATTCTAAGATAGTTCAGTTAACTCATTGAGATAGATTTGCCGATGTTGAATTTATGAAAAAAATATCTACATTATCAAACTATCATTTAGTATTTCCTATACATTGATATAATAAAGAAACACATGAAACAATAGTTAGAAAACCTTGATCTTGGGATGCATTATTGAAGTGAATTTATAATGTTTTAAAATATAGAAAATATTCTAATCAAACTTTAGAGTTAAGAATTATTATTCAATGACAAAATTATAAAATTTTAGATAAAATGTATGATTTAATATATAAATATTTTTCTTGAGTAGATAGTGTGGTAAATATAATGATGGAGTTTGAAGGTCAAGCTATTGATAATATAAAATTAACTAAAATGAATTATACACAAGTAATGAGTATAAATGAAAAAGTTTTTTTAGAGTATCGAAAAAAATTTTGAATATATAAATTTAAATTATATCATTTTCCTTTATGTGCTATAAAAGATAAAAGTCTATGGGGATATATGTGGAGAACACTTCCTAGTCATGAAATAAATTTTACTTGAAAATGTAGTATATGTAAGTTATCAAAATATTGTATGTGAATACATGAAACATATACTGAATTTAATTGAGAATCTGAAATAATTCCGTTTAAAAAGAAAGATATAGAAAATATAAAAATTATAGAAAATAAAGATAATTTTAGATTTCAGCCTATAATTGATGTAAAAGACAGTTTTGCATGAAAAAAGACAGTTATTTTTGTATGATATGCTTGTGATAATATTTGTAGATTCTGTATTGATCTAAATAAAAGAGATATAAATAGAAATACAAAAGATATATTAAAAGATATATTATTAGCTAAAAAAAATTGAACTGAAATACTTGAAATAATATGATGAGAAGTAACGATAAGAAAAGATTTTTTTATAATTATGGAATTTATAAAATCAATGAAATTTAGACATGTATATTTAGTTACAAATTGAAATAGATTAGCAGATTATAATTTTG
>CAZIGU010000113.1:0-815 GCA_964538545.1 uncultured Candidatus Peribacteria bacterium | reverse complement strand
CAAAAAAATTTTATGATTTACATGTTATAGATAGTATAGTTTTTTCTATACACTGATCAGACTCAGAAAAACATAATTTATTAACTGCTACACCAAAAAGTTTTGAGAAACTATTAAAATGAATAAAAAATTGGCAAGATCTATGATTTGATAAAAGAAAAATATGAACTAATACAGCTATAGAGAGTTGAAATTATAAAGATTTATTAAATATATGAAAATTAATAAAAGAATTATGATGTTTATAGTGAATTTATATTTGCTGATCCAAATCAGTGATGAGTTAATAATGAATTTGAAAAACTTATGCCTAAAATAACTGAAGCTTCTTCATATATGAGGGATGTAATTGATTGGTGAAATAAAAATGAAATGATTTATAGAGTAAGATATGTTCCTCTTTGTTATTTTGAAGAATATTTAGATAATAATATTTCGGAAATAAAAGAAATAGAAATATATACAAATGTTACACATAGTGCTCCTGATTTTTATAATTCAGATGTAGTAGAATGAAGAAAAAATACATGAAGAGTAAAAACTAAAAAATGTATTTGATGTAAGCTTTATAATAAGTGTGAATGAATATGGAAAACTTATTATGAAAAACTTTGAGATGAAGAATTAAAACCTATTTTAAAATAATATATGATAAAGAAATATATAGACCATTTAGTTCCTATAAATAATGTTTGTAATCAGAAATGTGTTTTTTGTAGTGCAGAATATCGTATGATATGAAATAAGCCTATGCCTATAAAAAGTATTTTTAAACAAATATTAAAAAAAGATAATTATATACAAATATCTGGTTG
>CAZIGU010000112.1:0-2145 GCA_964538545.1 uncultured Candidatus Peribacteria bacterium | reverse complement strand
AATTTTCAATTATTATAAGTATAATAAGTACTTCAAATATCAAAAATAATACTAAATATAATGTATTTATATCTTCTATACTTATTCAATAATTTTTTATAATATAAAATCAAAATAAGTTTATACCTAGTACTATTATTGTTATTATAAAGTATATAACTAAATCAAATCAATTTTTTTTCATTTTTTCATTTTATTATAATATTTTTTTCATTTTATCATAAAATATAAAAAAAATCAAAGTTTTTAACATATTTTATATTTCTTTTTTTGAAAATATAGTTCTTATTAAATATAATATATCTGTTTTTAAGAGATATAATTAAGTTTTTATACTTATTATTTACCTTAAAATAAATAAAATTGAGTGTATAAAAAAATAGAACAATAACCTTTTTTAAATATGAGTATAGACAATGCAATAGCATGTATAGATATATGAAGTTCTAAAATAAGAACTCTTATAGGTCATTTTGATTCTGTTGATAAATGACATTTAAATGTTTTATGAGTATGAATATCTGATTCTTTAGCTATAAGAAAATGAAATATACTAGATATGGAAGAGTTTAAATCTAATTTAGATAAATCTTTAGAAGAAGCTGAAAAAATGGCATGAGAACAAGTATCTTGAGTTTTTTTAAGTTTTAATTCATCTTCTATGGAGGTTTTAGATAGTAAATGAATTATAGCAGTTTCTTGAGATCAAATAGAAATATCAGATATAGATAGAGTATTAGATATGGCTAAGAATGGTATTTCATTACCAAATAGAGAAATATTAAAAGTTATTCCAGATAGTTATGTAGTTGATTTAGAAGATGGAATTAAGTCTCCAATATGAATGGCTGCTAGGAAACTTGAAGTTAGAGCAAATATTTTTTCTATATCTACAAATGTTTTAAATAATATAAAAAAAGCAGTTGAAGATATTTGAGTTGAAGTTTATGATGTTTTTCCAAATCTTATATCATCTCCAGAATGAGTTTTATCTAAAAGACAGAAAGAATTATGAGTTGTTTGTATAGATATATGAGCTTCTACTACTTGAATTACTCTTTATGAAGAGGGAAGTCTAAAATTTTCAAAAATTATTCCAATAGGTTGAGATAGTGTTACAAATGATATAGCTTTATGACTTAGAACTTCAATAGATATTGCAGAAAAATTAAAATTAGAATTTTGAATTTTATGATTAGATAAAATAGAAAATTATACAGATATAGATATAGACTTATCAAAAATTTCTAAAACAGAAAGTCAAGTAGTCTCAAATTTATATCTATCAAAAATTATACAAGCAAGATATGAAGAAATAATATTTTTTGTTAAAGATGAATTAAAAAAAATATGAAGAGATTGAATGCTTCCTGAATGAGCTGTTATAGTATGATGATGAAGTAAGATGAGATGACTTGTAGATTTATCTAAAGAAATGCTTAGATTGCCAGTTATCATATGAATACCGGTAAATGATAGTGTGTTGGCAGAAACTTCAATAAGTGATCCTAGTTTTTCATCTGTTATGTGAAGTATTATATTAGCAAATAAATATGCTGATTCTAGAAGTGTTTTGTCTCTAAATATTTCTTGAATATTTTCTTCATTTTGAAAAGTTTTTAAAAAAATGTTACCTAAATAAAAGTTTATAATTTAATAATTAAAATATGATAAAAAAAGACGATAGATTAAAAAGATTATTATCTTGAGATAACTCTTATTGACCTGAAGAAGTTAGGGTTTCTAGTTATATTTCTCCAGTTGCTACTATAAAAGTAGTTTGAGTTTGATGAGCTTGAAATAATGCAGTTAATAGAATGATTCAAGAAAAACTTTCTTGAGTTGAGTTTTTAGCTGTAAATACTGATGCTCAAGCTTTGTATTGAGCTTTAGCTGAAGATAAAATCAATATCTGAAGAGCTACTACTTCTTGATTATGAGCTTGATCAAATCCTGATATTTGAAAAAAAGCAGCAGAAGAATCTTATGAAGAAATTAAACAAGCTTTAGAATGAGCAGATATGGTTTTTATAACTTGTTGATTATGAGGTTGAACTGGTACTTGACGAGCTCCAATAATAGCTGAAATATCAAAAGAACTTTGAGCTTTGACAGTTTGAATAGTTACTAAACCATTTTCATTTG
>CAZIGU010000111.1:0-2150 GCA_964538545.1 uncultured Candidatus Peribacteria bacterium | reverse complement strand
CTTAATTTTAAAGAACTCTTTCGAAAGAAAGGGTTCTTTTTTTGTTTGATTTTTAAACAATTTTCTTATAATAAAATTGTTTAAAAATTAATTATAAAAATATGCCTTTAGTATTAGATAAAACAAATACATCAGTATTATTAAAACTAACTATTCAAGAATATAAAAAAATAAATAATTCTTGAATTTTTAATGATGGTAAATTAGATAATTATAAGTTTATTTTTGAAAAACCAATTAAGGCTTCTGATTTATTAAAAACATTTTAATTATGACTAAATCTTTGGAGAAATACATTGCTAAAAATATTTTTAAGGAGGAATTAAAAAAGATTATTGAAGATATATCTAAAAATAACTTATCTTCTTATATTATTGTTAAGTTAAAATGTTTCTAAGTCCGGACTATATTAAATAGAATAGATTAAATTTGAATATTTCAAGTAGTTGATTATACTTGAGTCCGGACTTAAAACTAACAATTAAATTATGCCAGTAAGAAAAATACCATTAGAAACAAATAATCTTTATCATATTTATAATAGATGATTTGAAAAACAGATTATTTTTAGAAATGATAAAGACTATGAAAGATTTTTAAAAACAATGAAAAAGTATAATGATATATATAGTTGAATAAAAATATATTCGTATTGTTTATTGCCAAATCATTTTCATATGATAGTCACCTCTTTCAAGTCCGGACTTGAGATATCAGACTTTATGAGAAAATTACAACAATGATATGCAATGTACTTTAAAACCACTTCAAGTCCGGACTTGAAAAGAAGATGACAATTATTTGAATGAAGATTCAAGGCTAAACTTATAAAAGATGAAGATTATCTAACAAAATGTATGGCTTATGTAAATTTTAATCCATTGAAACATAATATAGTAGATAATATTGATGATTATAAATGGACAAGTTATCATCAGATAGAAAAAAATAAGATAGAGAAATATAAGGATTTTATTTTAGATGAGCTTGAATTATAAAAAATTATTTACTTAATTTTAAAACCTTTCTAGTAAGAGAAAGGTTTTTTTGTTTTTCGGAGACCGGTCTTATTTACTAAATTTAGTTTTATATCAAACAAGAAAGAACGTCTTTTAATTGAATAATGATTGATTCAATAGAAAACTCTGATTTAAGTAAATTAAATTGAAATCCAATAAAATATGAAGATTTTGATATTGAGTAATATTAAAAAAACAATTCAAAAATAAACACTTAAAATATATATAAAATATAAAAACTAACTCAAAGTACAAAAATCCTACAATTTATGTAGGATTTTTGTTTTATTTAAACTATGTAACATTAGTATTCTACATAGATAACCTAAAATTTTAAGTTTTAAAAGCTGTTAAATTGTTTTATGATATAAGTTTCGTGAAATGAAAAATAAATTGTTAAAAATAATATTTTTTTGAGTTTTTTAGGATTTTTATATAATCATATATATTTTAGAGGTAATTTTATAAAAAGTACGGAAAACTTAATAATACAAATTAAACAAACTATAGAAAATTTTATTAAAAGAGATAAAAAACAATATATTCAAAAACTACTAGTTTGGACTGATAAAAAAATTAAAATAAACTTTGAAGATAATATAACATCTGTAGTTTTTGAAAAATATTGAATATATTAGGTTAATTTTGAATAAATATTTGAACTGAATTTTCTTGAAGAAGACCAGCTTTGATAATAAAAAATAATTCTTTTGTTAGATGAAAAGATATTATAGTTTTACCTATTACATCGAAAAAAGAAAATAAGAAGTATTTTAAATTTGATATACTTATCTCAAAAAGTGATATAAATTGATTATCACAAGATTCAGTTATTAAGTTAGAACAAATAAAAACAGTATCAAAATTAAGAATATGAGATTATATTTGAACTTTAGAAGATAAATATAAAGACATTATAGAACAAAAAATACATAAATTGTTTCTATAACTAAAAAGCCTCCTAAAAATTACTTTTTAAGAGGGGGTATAGAAACTCTGGAGGTTTCTCATATAGCTAGAAGATAACTTCTAACAAAAATATTATATGCTATTTTTTATAAAATCAAAATTACTCATTTTTCTACCGTAAGGATTATTTTATATAAATCTTAGCTTCTATAAGCAAAGAAG
>CAZIGU010000110.1:0-2157 GCA_964538545.1 uncultured Candidatus Peribacteria bacterium | reverse complement strand
AGTTTTTAACTAGCTCTGAATTTGATGATTTTTTAGAGTGAAATTTTTCTAATTTCCCTAAATATGATTCATTACTGAATAAATGATTTATAAAAACTCAAGAATATGAAGATAAAATGGCTGGTAGTTATTCTTTAAAAAACCATTTTGTTTGATTATGACCTACTTTGCATATGGTAGTTACTACATTAAGGTGTAATCATAAATGTAAATATTGTCATGCTGCAATTGCTCCAATGACAGCAACTGAGTTTGATATGACAGAAGATACTGCAAGAGAAGTAGTTGATACTATTTTTTTTACTAACTCAAATTTTTTGACTATTGAATTTCAATGATGAGAATCTCTAGTTAATTATGATATTGTTAAATTTATAGTTTGATACGCAAAACAAAAAGCTTTTAATTTAAAGAAGAATGTTTCATTTGTAGTTGTTTCAAATCTTACTCTTATGACAGAGGAAAAATTGACTTGGCTTTTAGATAATTGAGTTGATATTTGTACTAGTTTAGACTGAGATAAGCTTACACATAACTGAAATAGAATATGGTTTGAATGAGATAGTTTTGATACTGTTACTTATTGGATAAAAAGAGTTGATGAGGAAAAAAGAAAAAGAAAAATGTGAAGAGTAGGTGCTTTATTAACTGTAACAAAAGAAACTCTTCCTAGATATAAAGAAATAATTGATACATATGTTGATTTATGATTAGATAGTATTTTTTTAAGATGGCTTAATCCATATTGATTTGCTTCGGCATTTTATGATAGATTAGCATATGAAAAAGAGGAGTGGGTTGATTTTTATAAAAAATCATTAGACTATATAATAGATATAAATAAAAATTGAAAAAAATTTAAAGAGTCTATAACAACTGTTTACCTAAAGAAAATTTTTAACAAAATTGATCCAGCATTTATGGATATTAGAAGTCCAAGTTGAATATGAATCTGAGGTGTTGCTTATAATTTTGATTGAAAGATTTATGCTAGTGATGAATCAAGAATGTTATGAAGAATGTGAGATGACACTTTCCTTATGACTGATCTTACTGGATCTTGAGAAGAAAATTATAAAAGAATGATAAATAGTGAAATAACAAAAGTTTCAATACAAGCAAGTACTCTTGATTGATTACCATGATATAATGACCATGTCTATAAACCTTATTTATGAGTAGATATAATTCATAACTATAAAATGACATGAAATTTTTATAAACCATTAGTAAAGGATGAAAAAATGTATCTTCAAATATCTATACTTGATGTAATTTTTTCAAAATTAAAAAATCCTGAAGAAAGAGATATATTGTTGTCTTGGATAAATGATTAATTTACTTAATTTAAATACATATATGTCAAATAAAAACACTAAGCTTTTTCCAAAAATTAAGAAAAAAATATCTTCTTTTTTAACTGATGAAAGCTGAAAAATAACAAAAAAAGATGCTCTTATGTTATCTGCTTGAGCTGTTGTTTTATCTTCTAGTGAAGAAGCTTTAGCTACTATTTGTAATCATTATAATAGTCTTACTTGATGAGCTGTTAGATATCATCCAGGATGATGAGTTACTGCTATTTTAGCTCCTATAAGTGGTACTGCTACTACTCATGCTAGTTGAATAACTAATTGACATTATAGTTGAACTCCAAATGGAGGTAACTATAGTTGATATCAAGCGGGTTCTTATTATAATGTTATTTGATGAGCAGAGTATAGTTATACATGACATTGAAATAGTGTTAGTCACTCTAATCATTGAAGTCATTGAAGTCATTGAAGTCACTGAAGTCATGCAGCTTATTAATTAATATTTTTTTATGAAAAATAAATATATTTCTATTTTTTTTGTTATATTTTTGATTATTGCTATAGGTTCTTGATTTTTTATTTATAAAAAAAATATCAATAAAACTCCAAGTGAATCTATTCCTTATCAAAAATCTCAGGTTGAAGAAAAATTTTGAGTTGTAATTGATTGATGAGAATTTGAAGACGCTTATTCTAATTTTGAATCAAATTTTTCATTTGTTGAAGAAAAATTATCAAATCTGGAGTTGGATTCTTTTTATAATCATGAATGAGTAGATGTTTTCTTACAAATGGCTTATATTTGTAAAAAATTTTCATCTATAAATCCAGAAAATTTATC
>CAZIGU010000109.1:0-2166 GCA_964538545.1 uncultured Candidatus Peribacteria bacterium | reverse complement strand
ATTTATATACATGAATCTGATACTGTTTCTGGATTGGCAAATAAATTTATATGACTTATAGCCGACAAGGTTTTTTATACATTTCCAAATGAAAAAACTGAAAATAACTGACATAAACACATACTTTCATGACAAATCTTAAATCCAGAATTACTTGATAATATAGAAGACTTAGAAGTAAAACAAAATCCTAGATTATCTGTTATAATAATTTGAGGTTCTCAATGATCAACTACTATTTTTGAAGCTATGCTAAATGTATTAAATCATATTGATGATATAGATTTTCAAATAATACTTTGAGAGAAAAATATGCACTTTAGAGATGATTTCAAACAATATAAAAATATAATGGTTCATGATTTTGTAACACAAAAAAGATTATGAAAGATACTTAAGCAAGTTGATATAGCCATAACTAGAGCTTGAGCTACAAGTCTTTGGGAATTAAATGTTTTTTGAATACATTCTATAATAATACCACTGGAATGAAGTGCTTGAAATCATCAATATAAAAATGCAATGTATTTTAAAGAAAAATTTTGAAGTGATGTTTTAGAAGAAAACGAAGATTTAGAAGTACAAATATATAAAAAACTACAAAAATATAAAAATTTAGAGAAATCATTTCTAAACTTGAATAGCTTTTTTAAACCACTACAAATAATAGAAAAAGAAATAAGTATAGATATAGATGACCCTCTTGATGATGAAGTTGAATAAAAAAATATTTTATAAAAATGTCTAGTAAAAATTTTTACTTAAAGACATTTTTTTTTGTTTTAAAAAAAATTAAATGCTAGAATTATATAGTTATTACTTTAATTATTATAAATTATGAAAATTGTTTTAAACGTAAAAGATAGATATGTATCTTCATTTAAATATTTAGCAGTGTGATTTGCATTTATTATATGAGTATCATATGTATATTTCTTCCAATGATGAAATAATAGTATATATTTATTATTGGCAACAATTTTTGCTATATATATGGCATTAAATCTATGAGCAAATGATATAGCAAACAACATGTGACCTGCAGTTTGATCTAAAGCTTTAACTATTTGATGAGCTCTATTAATAGCTGCCATATTTGAAGCAGCATGAGCACTTATTGCTGGTTGAGATGTAGTTGATACAATAAAATCTGGTATTATAAATAAAGATATGATTACTAACTCAAAAGAATTTATAAATATAATGTTAGCAACTATTCTTTGAGCAGCTTTATGGATAAATGTAGCAACTTTTTTTAAAGCACCTATATCAACAACAAATTCTATAGTTTGAGGTTTGATTTGAGCATGACTTGCTGCAGCTGGACCATCAATAGTAAAATGGGCAAAGATATGAGAAATAGCTTCAAGTTGGGTGATTTCACTTATAATGTGATGAATAATTTCTGTTTTAATATTTATTTCTATAAGAAAAACAATATTAAAAAGAGATGAAAGATGAGAAGCTGCAAAACATTGGGTACCTATATATGTTTGAATAATGATGATGATATTTTCTATATATCTACTATTAAAATGATTAAAACCAATATTAAATTCAAACGAATTTTTACATGACCTAGTTAATCCTACTAATGCTGTATTTTTATGATTTATTATATGAGTTGCTTCTTATATGATACTAGTTGTCATCTATAAAAAACATAAAAAATCATTTTTTAAAGATGATAAAAAGTTTATAAATACATTATTTAATATACCTCTAATTTTTGCTGTTGCACTTCTATCATTTGCACATGGTTCAAATGATGTTGCAAATGCAATAGGACCTCTTGCAGCTATAAATGAAACTATTAAAAATGGATGAGCTGAAATTGTAAAAGCCGCATGAGTACCATTTTGGATAATGTTATTATGAGCACTTTGATTATCTATGTGACTTGCTATATTTGGTGCAAGACTTATAAAAACAGTATGAAATGAGATAACTAAACTAGATCAAATAAGAGCTTTTTGTGTTGCATTATCTGCAGCAGTAACAGTATTATTAGCATCTGCTTTATGATTACCTGTATCTTCAACTCAAATAGCATTATGAGCTATATTTGGTATCTGATTATTTAGACAATATCTAAGTAATAAAAAATGAGAAGAAAAAGAAGTTATTGATAAATTAGATATTTCAATATATGTAATATTTTTTTCG
>CAZIGU010000108.1:0-2172 GCA_964538545.1 uncultured Candidatus Peribacteria bacterium | reverse complement strand
TGGTTTGAAAAAAATGGTAAAAGATTATCAGGTAAAGCTTCTTTCTCTTCAGAAAGAACTGCTGTTACTTCTTTCGCTCCTGCTTACGTAGTTAAAGCTGGTTCTACTGAAACTTTAGATATGTATGTTGAATTATCAACTGCTGCTGGATCTGACTTCCAATTCTCTGGTAAAGTTACTTCTAGTTCTGCTGCTTCAGTTAAAGGTGAATTTACTACTAACTCATTAAGAACAGCTGCATATACTGTTGCTCCTGTTACTTTCAATGTTGCTGGTTCAAATAACACTGTTAGCCAATCTTCTGATGCTATTGAATTAGGTAGATTTACTGTTGCTAACAATGATACATCTTCTGAAACTAGAGATGTTAAATTCCAAACAATTACTTTAAGAAATCTTGGTAATGGTGATTTAGTTGATTTAACTGACATAGTTCTTGAAAGAAATGGTGCTAAAGTTTCTACTGAAACTTCTGTTTCTGGTAAAGATGTAACTTTCGTTATTAACGATACTGTTAAAGATGGTGGTACTACTGCTACTTACTACGTAAAAGCTAAAGTTGCTACTGTTCAAAATAACTCTGGAGATACTTACCAATTCTCTTTAAGAAATGATACTGATTTAAATGCTGTTGAAGTATTAAATGGTTTCAGATCTACTGTTAATAGAGCTGCTTCTAACTTAAATACTTACACTATTAATGGTGCTGATATAACTTTCGCTAGAGATTCTTCTGTTGAATTATCTAAAACTTATGCTAAAGGTTCTTCAGATGTAGTATTTATGAAAGGTACTATTACTTCTAAATCTGCTATTACTTTAGAAGATCCTACATTAACTATAACTGGTACGACTAATGCTTCTGCATTATTCTCTACTTTATATTTACAAATTGGTTCATCTACTATGAGTTGGTCAGCTACTGCTACTGGTACTGCTAAATTCTCAGGTGTTGCTACTGTAAATGGTACTGCTACTGTTAAAGTTTATGCTAAATTAAAAGATACTGCTACTTCAGCAGATGTTAAATTTGATGATTTAAGATTAGATTCTTTTGATAAAAAAGAATACGTATCTAACCAAAATACTATTCAATCAGCTGTTGGTTCTATACCATGAGTACAAGTTACTATTGGTACAACTAACTTAAGTGTTACTAGAGTTGATGGTTTAGGAGATACTAAAATAGCTGTTGGTTCTAAAGCTGTACTTGCTAATGAAGTTTCTTTATCTGTTACTCAAGGTAATGATGTTCAAATTTCTAATGCTACATATACTGTAACTGCTTCTGGTTCTTATTCAAACAACTCATTTGCTACATTATATGTAGATGGTGTTGCTGTTTCTACTAAAACTGTTAGTGGTTCAACTGTTACATTTGATAATGTTTCTAAAGTTGTTTCTTCTACTGCTGTTAAATTAGCTGTTAAAGTTGATTTCTCAGATGCTTATACTGATGGAGATTTCTCTATTAGATTAACTTCTATGGATGCAGTTGATACAATTACTTCTGGATCAGTTACTCCAAACTATCCAACTTCTGCTAAATTAACTGTTGCTTCTGCTATTGGTACACTTTCTTCAAGTGATGCTAATCCAAAAGCTTCATTATTATTAGCTGGTGCTACTTCTAATACACATGCAATTGAAGAAAATACTGCTGTAGTTGCTAAAGCTACTAACTCTTCTAAAGATATTAATACTTCTGCATTAAGATTTACTGTTACTGCTTCTGGTAAAGATTTAGTTACTTTATCTGGTGCTACATTTGATAATGTATTATCATGATATACTGGAGCTACTACATTAACAGTTTATAAAGATTCTGTTTCAAATGCTAATATAATTGGTTCTGGTTCAATTATTGGTACTGGTTCATTATTTCATTTACTAAAAATAAAACTGTTGATTCTGGTTCAACTAATACATATATCGTTGTAATTAATGGTATTCAAGATGCTAATGTTAACTGAACTCCTTCTTGGACAGTAAGATTAAAAGATGTAGAAATTGTTTCTGGAACAGGTGTAATTAAGGCTTCTTCTTACAACAATATGGGTGAATTCCCAATTACTGAAACTAAATAATTTTAGTCTTAGTTAATAAAAAATTATTTACTTAATTTTAAAGAACTCTTTCGAAAGAAAGGGTTCTTTTTTTGTTTGATTTTTA
>CAZIGU010000107.1:0-2176 GCA_964538545.1 uncultured Candidatus Peribacteria bacterium | reverse complement strand
ATAATATAAAGTTTTTTCATTATATACAAAAAACTAAAAACTCATAATCTTTTTTTTATTTTATTAAAAAACTAGATGTTAAAAAGTCAAATTATTTTTTTTGCAATTTAAAAAAACATATGATAAAATTTATTTATAAAAACAAAAATAAAATTTAATTATAAAAATATGTGAAATAATTCTGAAAACAATGAAAATATAGATATATTGTCTATGTTTGAAAACAATAATATTTCTAATAAAGATGATGCTGATATATTATCTATGTTTGAAGTTGAAAAAAAAGAAGAACAAGTATTATATAATTCTGAAAATACAATAATTCCTTGATGAGATATAATTGATATGGATTTTTCTAAAAAAGAAGAAGATATTTTAGAAAATATATCTTTTCAAAATGAAAATATATTGTCTAATGAAGAAACAAAAGAAGAGTTTATTGAAGTGAAAAATAATAAAATAATTGATTTTATAAAATTTTTAACAAGTTATTTAACTACTTCTGCAATTATATTTTTTATTTTACTTTGAGCATTAAACTATAATTCATATATACAAATAGCAAAAAGTTATTTTAATAAAGAATGATTAGAACTTGATAAAAATGCTATGTTAGCATCTGTTGCTTCTACAAATATAGTAAAAGAAAATAAAAAAGAAGAAGATATATTTGAAGAAGAAAAACAAAAAGAGTTTGAAATAAATGCTATAGAACAAATGAATTCTATAAAAAATAAAACTTTTCATTCTATGGATAGATTGGTTGATTGAAATTGAGATAATGATATCAATATAGATGTTTCTATAACACCATATGAGAATAGAATAGTTATTCCAAAAATTTGAAAAAATATTCCTTTAATAGATGTAAAAGCTAGAAAAGTACAAAATGTAAAAGAATTGGAAGATATTTTTATGCAAGAATTAACAAATTGAATAGTAAGATACCCTTGAAGTGCTAAACCTGGTGAAAAATGAAATAGTTTTATTTTTTGACACTCTTCAAATTTTCCTTGGATAAAATGAGATTATAATGATGTATTTGCTTTGCTTGATAATGTAGTTTTTTGAGATGAGGTTATAGCATATTATTGACAAAAAAAATATGTATATAAAATAAAAGAAAAAAAGATAGTTAAACCTTGAGATGTTTCTGTTTTAAAAAGAGATGCTGAAAAAAAAGAAATAAGTTTAATGACTTGTTGGCCTATATGAACTACTCTAAATAGAATGATTATTATATGAGAGTTAGTTGAAGAAAAATAATTTTTAAAAATAATTTATGGAAACTGAAAAAATTAGTTTAGATTATAACTATTATTCTTTAGATGAAATTTTTGAAAGAGTAAATATAATAAATAATTTTACAAATATAGATTATATTGCACTTTGATTTGTCATCATTTTTAGTATTTTGTTAGTTTTATATGTATGACCTATTATAAAAGCTATGATAGAGTATTATAAAATAAAAATACAAAAATCTAGAAAAAAGAAAAATCTAAAAAAAATCCTTCTTCAAAAAGAGTTAGAAGATACTATAGAAAAAGAATTACATATTTAATTTGTAATAAAATAAAAAAACTTATAATGAGATATATTACATTATAAGTTTTTTTTATGGAGATTTTTTTAGTATTTATATTTATTTTGTGAATATTTTTTTGAAGTTTTGCTTCTGTTGTTATAGATAGATTAAAAAACAATAAAATTTGAATTTTCAATTGAAGAAGTGAGTGTCCAAAATGTTTACATAAGCTGAATTTTGTAGATTTGGTACCTATATTTTGATATATCTTAAATAGATGAAAATGTAGATATTGTAAAGAAAAAATAAGCTATATTTATCCTATTTTGGAGATTAGTATGTGATTTATGTTTTTTTTGACAACATATTTGCTTATTGATATAGATAAAATATTTTTTCTAGATTATTTTGAGATATTAAAAATGATATTTTTTTTATTATTTTGATTTTTTACTATAGTATATGTTTTTTATGATATATTGTATTTAGAAATACCAGATAGTATTTTGTTTATACTTATATTTATGAGTTTTTTGAGTATATTTTTATGATATTTCAATAATAATTTATTGTTTTTTGATACTTTAAGATTAGAAAATACTTATTTTAATTATGATTTATATTTAGTTTGACTTCTTTTTTTGATAA
>CAZIGU010000106.1:0-2201 GCA_964538545.1 uncultured Candidatus Peribacteria bacterium | reverse complement strand
CTATTTTATTATCTTCCATAGTGTATATTTTTTCATCTCAATATGTAAAATAATAAAAATTTCTTTCACTATTTCATATAATAAGTTTTAAAGTATAAACTCAATTGCTTAAAATAATATTTGGGTTATTAATTATTATATTATAGTTGTTAGTTCATATAAAATCTTTATATTCTATAGTACTTCAACTCATAAATGTATGAGTATATGTATTTCATATAAAAGCTTTTAGATCATTAGTTTTGTTAAATCAAGGAGTTAAAGTATCAATTCATGTTATATCATAGCTTACTTTATTTTTATATAATTCAATTTTAAAATTACTAACATTGTTTTCTGTTATTCATGAAAAACTAAGAGTTTTAGATGGCGCTGTACTATTATCACTTGTTATTTTCCAAATTTCTCATAATCAACTATTTGAAATATAAAGCGCGCTATTTCAAGAATCATAATATAATCAAGTAGGTTCACTTAATCAATCATTTTCATCAAGTAGTTTATGTATAGTACTTCAAGAAAGATATAAAACTCTATTATTTAAAGTATCACTTATATATATTACTTCTCAGTCTGAGGCTATTCATGTTGGATTATTTAAGTATATTGAATTTCAACTTAGTCATTCTTCAAAGAAGTCTCAAAAAACTCATTTTCAAACAATGTTATTTCAACTAGAATCAGTTACTTTATGTTCTTTTTGATGAGAAATATATGTAATTCAATTATGAACTACACTTCAAGTAAGATAATTCGTATCACCACTATTTTCAAAAAAAGGTATAAAGTTTTTTATAAATATATGATTTGAGTCTGTACTTTCACTATTTATATCATCACAAAAATAGTTATTTATTATACTACTTCATACATATGTAAATCATCATCTTGAAAAATCCATCTTGCTTTTAAATATTATTCAAGAAGAAGTTAAAGTTATGTATATTTGAAAAAGTTTCATATAGGGTATTTGAAAAATCATTTATATTTGATGCAAATTCTAGTGATTTTTGTTGTAAAAATATATTTTTCATTCCAGAGTTTACAAAAACTCATATGGATACCATAAGTAACATAGAAATAGTTATTCAAACTATCAATTCTACAAGAGAAAATGCTTTTATTTTATTTTTAGTAGCCATTTGTCTATTATATATTTAGCATTTAAATTATTTTGTTTTATTCAATTTAAATCTTCTAATATTTCTTCTAAAAAATCTATTAATACTAGATTTTTTTTAGCATAAATAATTAGATTTTCTAAGAAATTAATATAATCTATTTTTTCTAGTTTATTCTTGAAAAAATAATTTAATAATTCATCACTTTCTTTATTTGTATATGACTTTATAAGACTTAGATAAAATTGATCTTCTTTTTTAATATCATTTGTATTTATTTGAATTATTTGAACTCTTGAAATTATAGTGTCAAGTATATTATTTTCTCAAGAATTGCTTGTAAAAATGATATTTTGTGTTCAAGGTTCTTCAAATATTTTTAGTAAACTATTACTAGAAGCTATGTTTAATCTAGATATATTTTCTATAAAAAAAATCTGGAATCTAAAAGGAGGTTTTGAATTTGTATAATTCATAAATTCTTTTATTTCTTTTACTTTTATAGTTTCCCCGTTATCAGTCAAAGTATACAAGTATACATTTGGAATATCGTATTGTTTTAATAAATCTTTTGCTAACGACAATACTTTTTGATTAACTATTTCTAGATTTTTACCTATAAATAAAAAAGGAGACACTTCTTCTCCTTTATTTAATTTTTCTTTTATTTTAGATATTATATTATCCATTTTCTGCAGATTTAATTATATCATTTATTAAAGAATCTATGTCGTTTAATATTTCTTCTTCAGTTACACTATCTTTTGTATTTTCTGTGTTTGTATCAATAATGTTTTCTATGTCTTTTTCAACACTTACATCTGTTTGAGTATCTATTTTAATATTTTCACTTCATATAACTACATTTCAATTTTCATCTATACTTACAGTACTTCAAGAAGAGTTTATATTTACTCAATTTTCATCTATTTTTACACTATTTTCACCATCTTCAATATTTATTTCTCAAGAAGAAGTTATTTCTACTTTTTCTTCATCTTTTTTAAATAAAGAACAAGAACTTAGAATAGATATTAGTATCATTGAAATTATAATTTTTTTCATAATTTTTTGTTTAAA
>CAZIGU010000105.1:1763-2233 GCA_964538545.1 uncultured Candidatus Peribacteria bacterium | reverse complement strand
AAAATTAATTTTATTTATTCAAAATGAAAATGGAATTTTTTTAAATAATTCAATTATGTTGTTTTCCAAAAAAATTATTTTACTTGATAGATGGTAAACAAATATGTTGTAAAAAACAAGAATTATTAAAAAAATTACAATAAATGGGTACATTTTTTATTTTTTATAATATATTAATATAATTCTAACATAATTATTTTTTTTTACAAAAAAGAGTATAATTTTATTTTTACTAATTCAAAAAAAATTATATAATGTCTATTGACAAATGTTGCAAGAATAAAAAACTGCAACATTTTTTTTAATTTTAACTTTTTTTGTATGTTACAATTTTTAAAAGATTCTGTTAGAGAACTTAAACATGTAGTTTGGCCTACTAGACAAGAGACAACAAAGTATTTTTTTATAGTTGTTTCAGTTTTAGTATTATTTTGAATTTATCTTTTTATAGCATCTACTGCTTTTTCAGA
>CAZIGU010000105.1:0-1745 GCA_964538545.1 uncultured Candidatus Peribacteria bacterium | reverse complement strand
TTAATTTTAATTACTTTAAATAAAAGATATGTTTAAAAAACCTGAATGGTATGTTATACAAGTTATTTCTTGAACTGAAGAAAATGTTAGAAAATCTCTTTTTCAAAGAAGAGAAAGCTTTTGATTAGAGGATTATATATTGGATGTATATGTTCCTACTCATGACGTAGTTTCAGTTAGATCATGATGAGTAAAAGTTAAAAAACAAAAAAATTTATTACCAGGTTATATTTTGGTACAAATGAATGTAACAAATGAAAGTTGGTATATTGTTAGAAATACTCCTAATGTTACATGATTTCTATGAGCTTGAAATATCCCAGTTCCAGTTTCTGGTGCTGAGCTTGAACAATTAAAATGAAAAGTTGAAGAAAGATCTGAAACTTTTGAAACTAAATATCAAGTTTGAGATATGGCATTAATTATAAGATGAGCATTTGAGTGAAATGAATGAATAATTACAGAAGTTAATGATAAAAAGTGAACTGTAAAAATAAATATTAATTTACTTTGAAGAGACACTCCAATCGAGTTAGAATTTTCAGATATAAAAGTTTAATAATCATATTAAAAAATTATGAGAAATGCAATATTATTTATAATATTTTTGATATTTTCATTTTTTATAAATGTAGTTTTTTACTATATTTCAGATGATTATAGGCTATTTTTAAAAAATATTAAAAATGATTCTAATATTTCTAAAATTGATGATTCTTTTTTATCAATAAAAAATAATTTTTCAGATACACAGGATTCAACATCAATTACTAATGATTCAATAATTATAGATGAGATTGAAATAGATGATAGTATAGAGTTAGTTAAAATAAATAACGAAAATGATAATATTTTTGATAAAAATACTAATAAAGTAGAAATAAAAAACTCAGTTAATCTTTGAAAAAATTATTTAGATATACTAAATAACTTTTCAAATTATAACTTTCAAGAGCTTGAATTGAATACAAACCTTTTTGATATAACAGATGAATATCCAGATAATTATTTAGAGTATTATTCTCGTGATTTAACTTTATATTTTTTCCCAACAAAATCTTATAAAGAAGTTTATGATTTATTTTCTGTTTTAGAATTTGAACTTCCTTTTAAAATTAATCAAACAAATTCTTATTGAGATAACTCTTTTTTTATAAATTTAAATCAAGATATAGTTGATAATTATATAAGAGTTGTTGTTAATCACAAATGAGTTGCTTTTTGATTGAAAATTAAAAAAAATGAATATAATTCTATAAAAGAAAAACTTAATAATTTAAGAAATAACTAAAAAAAAATGTCAAACAAAATATATTTAACAAAAGAAGGTTTATTAAAACTTCAAGAAGAATTAGAATTTCTAAAGACTACTAAAAGGGTAGAAATTGCTGCAAAATTAAAAGAAGCTATATCTTTTTGAGATTTATCAGAAAACTCAGAATATGAAGATGCTAGAAATGAACAAGCTCAAGTAGAACTTAGAATATTAGATCTAGAAGAACAATTAAAAAACTATGAATTAATTGAAGAATCTGGGGATAAAAAAAATAGAATTTGAATGGGGTCTTTAGTAGAAATTAAAAATATAGAAACTAAAGAAATTGAAAAATTTAAAATAGTTTGATCAACTGAGTCTGATATATTAGCTGAACTACCAACTATTTCAAATGAATCTCCAGTTTGAAGCTCACTTCTTTGAAAAAAACAATGAGATAAAGTTGAAGTGAAAGCTATGTCTTGAACTT
>CAZIGU010000104.1:0-2241 GCA_964538545.1 uncultured Candidatus Peribacteria bacterium | reverse complement strand
AAAAATATTTTTAAAAAAGAAATTAAAAACATAAGTTTTGACTAATTATAAAAACTAATTGATACAAAAAATCAATTAGTTTTTATAATTTTTTAATAAATCTTTTTTATTGCTTTTTGATTTTTTTAAATAAAATATAAATATTATTTTATTATGATATTATATGTTTGAAAATATAGTATTTTTATCACCTTATTTATGAATTTTTAGTTTTTTGTTATGAATATTTTTTTTGTTTTTGTTTTATAAAACTAAAAATTTCTGAATAAAAGTTTCTTTTTTTGAAGATTTACAAAAAGTATTTTGAAGTAATAATTATTTATTTAAAATAAATTTAAGTATTATTTTTTTTATAATTTTAATTTCTAGTTTAATAATAGCAGATCCAAATACAGAAAATAAAAATGAAGAAATAAAAAGAAATTGAATAGATATAGTATTTGTATTTGATTTGTCATATTCTATGATGGCTAATGATATGAAGCCTAATAGGCTTGAAATAGCTAAGGAAGTATTGTCAAATTTTGTTGAAAAAGTTGAAAGTGATAGATTGTGATTTGTTATTTTTTCTTGAAAACCATTTGTTTGAGTTCCTCTTACCTTTGATTATAATTTTTTGTTTAATTACATCAAAAATCTTGATATACAAAAGATAAATCAAGATTATTCTCATTTACAATGAACTGCTATATGAGATTGATTGTTATATGGGGCAAATTTATTTAAAAATGATGATAGAGAAAAAGTAATAGTTTTACTTACAGATTGAGAAGCTAATAGATGAATAGACCCACTTATAGCTTTAAAATATATAAGAGATAAAAATATAAAAATATATACAGTTTGAATATGATGAGATAAAGATACTTATGTAGAGGTAACAAATGTATTTTGAACTCAAAAAATACCTATATGATGAGTTGATGAAGATATTTTAAAAAAAATAGCTTCTATAACTTGATGAGAGTATTATAGAGCTAATTCTAATGAAGTTTTTAAAGATATTTTTAATAAATTGAATTTAATTCAAAAAAAAGATATTGAATATAAAAACCATGTTTTTTATAAACAAGAATATTTTTATTTGTTAAATATACTTTATTATTTGATTTGATTTTTTTTGATTATAAATTTTTATTTTTTTGTAAAAACTAGATTATGATAATTTTTGTTTGAATTTTATTTTTTATTTTAGTTATTTTATATATTTTTTATTTTTATAAGTTTAAAAAAGATAGATTTTTAATTAGTTATATATTTTTAACATTATCTTTTTTTGTAGTTTTTTTATGATTATTTGAATTAAATTTTAAAATCAAAAAAGATATAAACGTAGAGTCTAGTGATATAGTTTTTGTTTTAGATGTATCAAAAAGCATGTTAGCAGTTGATTATGATTGATTATCAAGACTTGATATTTCAAAAAAAATGATAAAAGAATATGTTTTAAAAAATAAACAAAATAGATATTGACTTATTATATTTGCTTGAGATGTAGTATCTTCTGTTCCTTTGGTGCAAGATATAGATTTATTTTTAAATGTACTTGATGTGAGTGATACAAAATCCATTTTAAAATGATGAACATATTTTTCATGAGTTATAGAAAATAGTATATCTATGTTTGAAATAGAAAAAAATCCTTGAGTAGTAGTTATGTTTTCTGATTTTGAAGATAATTCTTGAAATAAAATATTTTTAAGAGATGATATAAAAGATAAAATTAAAAAACTAAATATATCTTATTTATGATATTGAGTTTGAAAAACTTCATGAAGTACAATTCCTGAATGATATGATTTATTTTGACAACCTTATTTTAAAATAGATTCTTCTTGAAAAGAAGTCATAACTAAACTTGATATAAAATATTTAAAAGATTTTATATCTCAATTAAATTGAAGTTATCATATTGTTAAAACTCAAAATGATCAAATATATATTAAAAATATTGTAAAAAAACAAGATGTAAAACAAGAAGATTTAAATTATAGTTATTCTAGGTATTTTGTAATAGTTTGATATTTTTTATTTATGTTATATATATTATTTTATTATTTACATTTAAGAAAAAATAAAATAATGAAAACTTTTTAAAAAGTTTTCATTATTTTATATAATTTTTATATAGTAAAATTTTGTTTTTTTAATAAATCCTGCCATAAATTATCTCATGACAATCAGCTACTTTCTATAAAAAAACTTTCTAATTTTTTAGAATCAAAATCATATTTATAAAAT
>CAZIGU010000103.1:0-2247 GCA_964538545.1 uncultured Candidatus Peribacteria bacterium | reverse complement strand
CTATTACATTTTTCTTAATAAAGAGATTCCTTACGAATTGATATGAGATATTGTGAGATATAAAAATAACTAAGAAATTAATTTCTTAGTTTTTATTCTCATTATAAATAACTCTAAATAAGTTATCTTTTAATGTTTTCTTTAATTTATCATTATCAACGATTTTTTTATAAAATCACATATTATTATCAAGTATTTCAACCATTACATTATCAAAATAGTTATCAAAAACAGCTAGTACATTTTCTTTTGAATTATTTTTGATTTTATTAACTAAATCCTCATTTCATCTTAAATTGTTAATCATTCTAGAAACAAAAACTTTATCTTCATCAGTAAAATCAGTTCAAAAAGTATCATTTAAAGATTTTATAATAACAGATAATTCTGCTTCATTTTTTTCTATATAACCTCATCATCCTGAAGACATAGAATCTAATTCTCAATCTGCTTCTAAAGAAATAGATTTTTCTCATTTATTTACTATTTTATAACTATCAACATCAACATCTTCTAAAACTCAAAATGGTAATGGTTCATTTATAGTTGGAAGTTTTTTTGTTAAAAATTTAGAAAATATAAATAATTTTTCTAAAGCTATATCATTAAAAGGAATTAATTGTGATAAAAATGAATAAATGCTTTGAAATCTTTTTAAAGTCTTTTTAAAATCTACTTGTTCCTCTTTTTCTTTTGATTTAAAAGTAGCAACAACAGAATTTAAAATATTATGAAGTATAGCCTGGTTTGCTCATGATTTATATTTTGAAAAATATTCTTCAACTTCGTTTTGATCAAATATTAAGAAATCAAATAACTTATCATATAATTCATAAAGTTTATTATAATCAGTTCACTCAAGTAAATAAGTTTCTTCATAATATGGTTCAAATGCTTTTTTTATTACTTCTGTATCATTAGCAAAATCAAGCACAAGAGTATCATTTTTTCAAGGACAAATTCTATTTGCTCTACTTAGTGTTTGAACTGCTGTAATTCCATTTAGCATCTTATCAACATACATTGTATGAATTAATGGTTCATCAAAACAAGTTTGGAATTTATTTGCAACAATAAGTATTTTATAATCATCATTTTCAAAAGTTTTTGCAATATCTTTCACTTCAGATCAATTTAAAGTATTTTCAGCATATTCAACATCATCATGATTTACAGTTCATGAAAAAGCAACTAAAGTTTTAAAATTTAGTCATAATTCTTTTATATATGCATCAAATGCTTTTTTATATAAAACAGCATGTAATCTTGAACGAGTTACAACCATTGCTTTTGCTTTTCCTCAAATTTTAAATCTAGTTGATGAGTTAAAATAATCAAGCATTATTTGTGTTTTTCTTGCAATTGTATTTGGATGTTTTTCTACAAAATTTCTCAGTAATAATTTTGCTTTTTTCTCATCATATTTTGGATCTTCTTCTACTTTTTTAAATAATGCAAAATAAGTTTCATAACTTAAATAGTTTTTTAGTACATCCATAATAAAACCTTCTTCCATTGCTTGTCTCATAGTATAAAGATGAAATGGCTTATAATTTCATTCTTCATTTTTAGTTCCGAATAATTCAAGTGTTTTATTCTTAGGTGTTGCTGTAAAGGCAAAAAAACTAGCATTTTTTAGATTCTTTGATTTTGCCATCTCATCATATAATTCTTTATCTTCTTCCTTTTCAAATTCTTCTTCAAAAAGTTCAGCTTCTTCAAGAGAGTTAGTTGATAATACTTGTTTCATTTTTTTAGCATTATTTCAAGTTTGACTTGAATGTGCTTCATCAATTATTATAGCATATTTTCTACCATCCATAGATCATAATTCATCAAGAATATATGGAAATTTTTGTATAGTAGTTACAATAATATTTGTTCATGATAATAAAGCCTCTTTTAATTGAGCTGAATTTTTATCTATTTTTTCTACAATTCATTTAATTTTTTCAATTGCTTGAACTTGTTCTTGTAATTGTTTATCTATAACTTTTCTATCTGAAACTACTATTACAACATCAAATAATCTATTATCATCATTATCAAATTTACCAAGTAAACTATGCGCTAACCATGCTATAGTTTTAGTTTTACCACTTCAGGCACTATGTTGGATTAAATAACTATTACCAACTTTTACATCATTTAAAACACTATTTACACAATCTAATTGATGAAATCTAGGAAAAACATTTATTCATCCTTCATTATAAATAAATCATGATATAAGTTTTGAAAGTTTAT
>CAZIGU010000102.1:0-2250 GCA_964538545.1 uncultured Candidatus Peribacteria bacterium | reverse complement strand
TATTACAAAACAAATCAATTGATACAAAATTATAATAATTTTGTATATTATACAAATGAATTATTTTATTATTTTTCAATGATGGAAAAAAATAAAAATATATTAAAAGATAAAGAGTTTCAATATGCTTTTTCTAGAATATATCAAAATTCAAAAAATTACTATAGAAATATACAAAAAGACTTAAAAAAATAGTTCAATTATGAACTATTTTTTTATAATGAAGCTGTTTGTAAATATGGAACTATTTTATTTAATATCTTAGTTGTTAATTCTTCTGTTTCTTTATTTGTAAAATTTTTATTATCTTTATTTATTGTATGGTGTCGTTCTTCATAGGCTTTTCTAATTGCAAGTTGATTTCAAGAAAGCATAGCAACTATTGTTTCTTTATTTTCTTTTGTTGATAACAAAATTTTTTTAAACAAATCATATATAAACATATTTAGACTTTGTTCCATAGTCATATCCATAGGTGTTATATGATTTATATTTTTTAATGCATATTTAATATATTCTGGAGTTTCTAAAGAATTTTCTTCTGAAAAATTTTTTACCCTAGTTAAAGCAACATGAAAAGAAGTTTTTTTTCAATCTTTCAAATCAACTTGATTAAGGTATTGAAAAGCTCATCTAGCTGTAGAAACAGGGTTTTTAGCATATTTCAATCATCAACTACTTTCTACACTAAGCAAAAAAGATAAAAAAACTTTAAAATTATTAAATATTTTATCTATATTTTTATCTATAAAATCTTTATTAAAAACAAAATTTACTTTTTTATCTCATAAATGAAGTCAATTAACTTTTGTATCTTTTAATATATTTTCAATATAATTTAAAAGTATTTTTTTTGTAGATTCTGGGAGATAATAATTTTCTAAAAAATCTCTAAATTTAAAATTTTCTTTATTTTCCATTCAAAGCAATATCTGTGAAAAATCGTCTTTAAATTCATTTCTAGCAAGTTCATAAAAATGTTTAGAATGTTTTATATTTTCTTTTACAACATTTATATTTAATACGTTTTCTCATCATCATTTTATTTTATGAGATAATCATTTTAATATAGCATATTTATTTATTTCTAATTTTAGTTTTTCTTCAGCTTTAGTTAATTCTTCAAGTGAGTTATATTTATCTGGATTTATATTTAAAAATGAAAATCACATACTATTTATATTATTTATCATATTACTATATTCTACCAATATCATTTTTGTTTCATTTATTTTTTCTTGTAGTTTTTTTCAATCATCTATTTGTTTTAAATAATCTTGTGTAAAATCAGATAATCTCACTTCAACTTCTCAAATATTTATTAAATCAAATTTAACTATTAAATCATTTTTCTTATATATATCTGGAACTCTATATAAAACTTGATTTAATTCATCTAAAGTCAAAATCAATTTTCATTTTTTATCTAAAGAATTTATATCTCATTTTTCAGTTATTAAATCAACATAATATACTGTAAAAGAATGTATAAATTTATCCATTTCATAAGTTTCATTGTAAGTTTCATGAAAAATATGTCATACAAAATCTATATTTTTCTCTACATGATCTCTATAATTAAGTTTTGAAAAAACAGAATCTCTATTTTCAAAATCGTATTTTTCATCATCAAAAATATTTTTTATTTCTTCTATATCATCTGATAAATAATCATTTCATATTTGAGAAGATATAGATTCAAATAATTTAATAAGTTTTTCATTTGTTTTATATGATAATTCAGAATTCATATATTTATTATAATATTTTTCCAACTCTAATAAATCCTCAATTTGTTTTTGTAGAAGTTTTTTTGTTTTTGGTTCAGGATTTGATAAAATCTTCTCTCTTAAAATATCTATAGAATCTTGCAAAATACTACAATTATTTATTGTATCATCTCGAGAATCAGCTTGTGATAAAAGTTTATCTTTAGAAGGTGCTGTTAATCAGTCATAAAACTCTTTAATTCACATATTTTTATAAATTAAATATTACTTTTATCATCTTATCATATTTTTTATTTAAAATCAAAAAAATACTCTTTAAAAATGTTTTATAAATTGTATTCTCATTTTTGAATATCACTAAATACTTTATTATCTTTAAAAGTTATAACTCTTTTATTAAAATTATTTACTATATTTGCATCATGAGTTGCAATTATAACTGTTTTTCATATTTTATTTAATTCAACAAAAAGTTCCATAATATTTAAAGCTGTTATTGGGTCTAGATTTCAAGTAGGCT
>CAZIGU010000101.1:0-2300 GCA_964538545.1 uncultured Candidatus Peribacteria bacterium | reverse complement strand
AAATAACTAATGCTGTAAGCCCTGTAAAGTTCTTTGAGTATCTAACACAATGAAAACCAGTTGTAACAACTTGATTTAATGAAATTTTATTTCATAAAGATTATTGTTTTATATGAGAAAATTATGAAGACTTTAATAAAAAAATTCAATTAGCAATAGAAAAATCTAACAATTTAGAATACAAAAACAAAATTATAAACTATTCAAAAAAATTCGAATGGGATAATTTAGTAAAAGATATTTTTTAATTTAAAACTAATATGTGAAATAATACTGTAGAAAAGTGGCAAGAATATAGTAAAAGAATAAGTCTAATTGAATTAATTAAGTCTGTAGAGAATACACCTTATTTTCAAAAATGACTATCTGAAATAATAAATAGCAAATATAAAGATAATTGTGAAATTATAGAGATTTGATGCGAATTTTGAATAACTTCTTTAATATTAAATGATAAATTTAATAAAACTTTATTAGATTTTGATAATATTGCCTTAGAAGAGGCAAAAAAACTTTTTGATCATTATTGAAAAAACGCAACATTTATTAATCAGGATATGTTTAATATAAATTTTTGAGATAAAAAATTTGATATAATTTTTAACGCATGAGTTTTAGAACATTTTAACTTTAGTCAGAGATTATTTCTTTTAAAAAAATATAGTGAAATATTAAAAGATGATTGATTAATGATTATAGCAATTCCAAACCATTATAATATTTTATATAAAATAGCTTATATACTATTAAATTTTACATGAAAATGGTCTTTTCCTAAAGAAAATAAAATTTATAACTTATCAAAGGAAATAGAGCAAGCATGACTTAAATTAATTTCAAGAAAAACTATTGATAAAGAAAATATTTTTACTATATGGTGAAGTTTTTGATCTATACTAAGAAAACTTTTTCTTCCTATCATAAAAGAATGATATTTAACAATTTTAGAAATTAAGAAACCTTAATATGAAACATTGCTTTATTCTTTGAACACGTCCTGAAATAATTAAATTATATTCTTGTATTAAATATTGTGAGAAAAATAAATTAGATTATTTCATCATACACTCAAATCAACATTATTCAACAAATATGGATAAAGTGTTTTTTGATGAACTTGAGTTACCTCAAGCAAAATATAACTTATGAGTGAATGGAGGAAACCATGGAACGATGACTTGAAAAATGATGATAGAAATCGAAAAAATACTTTTAGAAGAATCCCCTGATATAGTTTATGTTCAGTGAGATACAAATACTGTTTTAGCTTGATGATTAGTTGCTTCAAAACTATGAATAAAAGTTGCTCATATTGAAGCATGACTCAGAAGTTATGATATGAGTATGCCAGAAGAAATTAATAGAATTTGTACAGATCATTTATCAAATTATCTTTTTTCTCCAACACATAGACAAAAAAAAATATTACAAAAAGAAAATATTTCAGATAATAAAATATTTGTAGTAGGAAATACTATTGTAGATGCAGTTTATATGATAAAAAATTTATCACAATCAAAGACAAATGAAATTCTTGAAAAATATAATATAAGTAAAAATAATTATATTTTACTAACTTCTCATAGACCAGCAAATGTTGATAATAAAGAAAATATTGAGAATATTTTAAAAGCAATGATTGAATTAAAAAACATTTCAAATAAAATATTATTATTTCCAATTCATCCAAGAACAAAAAATAATATTATTAAGTTTTGATTAGAAAGTTACCTTCAAAACTTTGAAATAATTGAACCAGTTTGATTTTTTGAGAATATTATATTAGAATCAAATGCTTATTTTATAGCCACTGATAGTGGTGGAATTCAAGAAGAGGCATGTATTTTAAAAAAGAAAACTCTAATTTTAAGAGAAAATACTGAAAGACCTGAAACTCTTGATGTTTGATGAGCAATTTTAGTTTGAAATAACAGAGAAAAAATTATTGAATGATTTAATAAACTAGAAAATAAAAACATAAATTGGTATAATCCTTTTTGAGATTGAAAAACCGCTGAATATATTTTTAAAATTACAAATAAAAGCGTAAAGCCCGAACACCTCCTTTCATAAACTCTTTGGTTGTATTTCATATGATAAATTAACTCACCATTTTTTACCATCTCATAAAAGTCTTTTAAATCAAAATTGATCTTCAGAAGTTGTAATAATAAGAATATATTTTATTTAAGCTAACATTAAAACTGACAAAGGATAATAAATCATCGGTTTGTCATAAATTGGTATTAGTTGTTTAGAAATTCACATAGTAATTGGATATAATCTTGTTCAGCTTCATC
>CAZIGU010000100.1:0-2316 GCA_964538545.1 uncultured Candidatus Peribacteria bacterium | reverse complement strand
ATCTAGTTTTTTATATTTTTAATTTAGGTAAAGAAAAATGAAATTTAGTTCATAAGGTGTTCATAAGCTTTCTGACTTTTTTATTATAGGAAATAATATCATAATAAACATAATCTCATACTCAATAAAAAATTATATCATCTCAATAACACTCTATATACATTTATTTGAACAATATTCAACCTCAAGTTCACCAATTCCTAAAAATATTTATTCTTTATATTGAAGTATTTTTATATGTTCTAGAAGTATTTTTTATTACTTTTACAATATTTTTATTTTTATTTGACATTTTTTATTCAACAGTAACACTTTTTGCTAGATTTCTAGGTTTATCAATTTCTCTTCATAAATTATCTGCCATATAATATGCAAAAAGTTGTAATGCTACTGCTGTAGTAAATAGAGCATTGTATTCATTAGTTTTTGGTAATTCTATTATATCGTTGTATTCTTGCTTATGTTCGTCTCAAGTAGATAATATTCATATAACTTTTCATTTTCTTGCTTGAACTTCTTTTAGAGAACTTATATTTTTTTCATAAAGTTTTGAAGCAGGATTTAAAAGTATTGTAGGGAAGTTTTCTTCAATTAAACTAAGAGGACCATGTTTTAGCTCTCCAGCAGAATAGGCTTCCGTATGATTATACGTAATTTCTTTACATTTTAAACTTCATTCCATAGCTAGTGGATAAAACATATTTCTTCAAAGAAAAAACATATTTTTATATTTAGAGTATTTTTTAGCTATTTCATCTATCTTATGGCTATTAAGTAAAACCATATTTATATCATCTTTAAGGTGAGATATAGAGTCAATTATTGCTCTATATTTTGTATAATCAATATCTCTTTTATTTCACATATAAAGAGATATAATTAACATAGTCAGAAGTTGCCCAATAAAGGCTTTAGTGGAAGCTACTCAAACTTCAACTCAACAATGTGTATAAAGTCAATTATCACAAAGTCTAGCTATACTTGAACCTACAACATTTACTATTCAAAAAGTTTTTCATCATCTATTTTTTACTATTTCTAGGCATTCTAGCGCGTCAGCAGTCTCGCCAGATTGAGAAATATACAAAGTTTTATCATTTATAAATTGTTTTTTGTATTTGAATTCTGTAGATATATGCACAATAGTTGGAATATTTGCTAATTCTTCAAGTAAATAACTTCAAATATATCAAGCATTATAACTTGTCCCAGAAGCAATTATTTCTATCTTTTCAATATTTTTTATATCAAGTTTGTCTAAAGAATTACTTTTTATTTCATGAGTTTCAAAATTAATTCTTCCCCTAATATATTTTCAATAATGTTTGGAACTTCAAAAATTTCTTTTAACATAAAATGTTTAAAATCTCAAAGCTCATCACTTGCTTCACTTTTTAAAGAATCAAAACTATTTTTTTCTATTTCTTTTTGCCCACTAATTATTTTATATGTATTTTTATCAATAATAGCCATTTCGTTATCATCAATTGGTATGTATTTTTCTGTAATATTAGCTAGTGCATTAGCATCACTTGATAGAAATAAATCATTTCAATTTATTCAAATTACCAAAGGGCTTCATAGTTTTATAGCAATTATTTGGTCTGGATTTTTTGTATCAATAATAGCAAGAGCATAAGCTCAAGTTATTAATTCTTTAACTTTTTTTATAGTAGTTTCCAAATCTTTTTCAAAAATATATTCTATAAGATTAGCAACAACTTCAGAGTCAGTATCTCAGTAAAATTTATAACCTTTAGAAGCTAATTCTTTTTTTAGTTCAATATAATTTTCAATTATTCAATTATGTACTAAAAAAATCTGCCATTTTGTGAATAATGAGGATGAGTATTTTCTAGTGTCACTCATCCATGAGTTGCCCATCTAGTGTGAGCGATTCAAGTATGCATTTTAGATAAATCTTTTTTATCACTTTCAATTTTTCAAGCTAGATTTGAAACTCTTCAAATAGCTTTTTGTAAGTATGTTTTTCAAGAAGCATCCACAAGTATAACTCAAGCACTGTCATATCATCTATATTCAATACTAGTTAATCCGTTAATTAGGTATTTTGAAGCATCTCATGCTCATTTGTAGGCAAATATTCAGCACATAGTATTAATAATTAATTATCTAAAATATCAAAAAAGCAGCTTTTACTGCTTCTACAGCTCTTTCTTTTTCAAGTCAATCTACTGGTTTAGGTTGTTCTTTTGATCAAGGAAATATTTCTTTTGTTCAAGGTCTAAATTCGGATCTTAGAGCTTTTTCATCAGCAGTTCATCAAATCCTTATTTTAGTTATTAACCTTCTTCT
>CAZIGU010000099.1:0-2368 GCA_964538545.1 uncultured Candidatus Peribacteria bacterium | reverse complement strand
TGGCTCATCTCATATAATCAAATCAGGATCATGAACCAGCGCTCTAGCTATACTAACTCTTTGTCTTTCTCAACCTGATAATTCAGTTATATATTTATCTTTTTTTAAAAGAAGTCCTACTTGTCATAATACTTCAGGTACTCTTGATCTTATATCTTCATCTTTATAAGAACAAACTTCCATTGCAAAAGCTACATTTTCATAAACAGTTTTTGATTCAAGTAATTTATAATCTTGAAAAATAACTCATATTTTTCTTCTATATTTTCATATAAATTTATCTTGAAAATTTTGATACAACATAGCTCCATCATCTAAAATAATATCTCAAGAAAATGGTTTAAAATCTCAAATCAAACTCCTTATAAGGCTTGTTTTTCAACTTCAAGAATAACCTATAAAAAATACAAAATCTCATAAAGGAATATCTAAATTAACATTTTCTAAAACTATTTTATTTCAAAATCATAAAGTTAAATTATTTATTTTCATTTTTTTAAATTATTATATAATTTTTGTAATAATAAAAAAGTTATTTGAAAAATCAAATTAAAATATAATTAAAAAATAAATTTTACAAAAATATTATTTATATAAAATAATAAAAATATAATATAAAAAATAAAAATGGAAATACTTATAACCTGAACAACATCTTGAATATGAAAATATTTACGAGAAAATTTAAAAGAAAATAACAATATAATATGAATATCAAAATCTGAAAATAATATAACAAATATAGACTTTTTAAAATGAGATTTAAAAGATATAGATTTTTTATATAAAATATGAGAAAAAATAAAAGAAGTTGATTATATTATACTAAATGCTTGAATATGATTTTTTGATAATTTTGAAAATATTTCTATAGAAAACCATATAAATACAATTCAAACAAACTTAATATCACCTGTTGTTTTAACTCATATATTATACAAAAAAATCAAAAAATGAATTATAATAATTTGAAGTATTTCTTCTAAAAAATCATCAAAATTATGAACAAGTTATTCAGCAAGTAAATTTGGTATCAGATGATTTGCTATGCAACTAAAAAATGAAATAAAATGAAAAAAAGTTTTTTTAATAAATCCTAAAATCATAAAAACAAATCTACATAAAAATGCTAAAATAGATATACAAAATTCTTTTTTAAACTCTAAAATAGAAGATATATTAAAAACCATAAAAAATATCATATCATGAGAAGAAAAAAAATTTGAAATTGATTTATAAAAACCTCACAAAAACTTATTTTTTGTGAGGTTAATGCATCAGTTAAGCATTTTTATATCTATAGAAAAATCTTTTTCATCTATTTTATAATAAGCTAAAACTGATTCCTTAACTTTTTCTAACAAATAAGATTTATCTGTTACGACAAACTCATCTGTTATTTTATCAAAAGAGCCCATACTTTTAATCATATTATATGATTTTAAATTTTTAGGCAGGACAATTATTCTTAAGTTACCTTCAAACTTGTCATCATACATAGGCCTCCATCCTGATTTATTTGAGTAATCAGTTTTAGCTTTTACTAAAAAAGTAAAATCTAATTTTTTAGACTCAAGAGTTAAGACTGTATTTTTTATAGAAGTAATTTTGCGTATATCAAATGATATTATCTGATCTACTTTTTCACCTGTATTTTTGTCAAACCAAAATTGATTTGATTTAGGAGGCTCCAAATGTGATGAAAATATATATAAAGAAAATGATGCCATTATGAACAAATTTTCTATTTTATACAAAAAACTCACATCTTTTATAAAAAAAATAAAAGAAAGAATAAAAACAGTAATTATAAAAACAGTTAAATCAGTTTTTATGCCTATCTGAATACTAATAAAGACCGATACAGATAAGATAAAAAATATATATATTATTAAAAATATAAATAATTGAAAGAAACTGTAATTAAAATAACCATTTTCTTTTTTTATAGAAAAAGTATAAAAAAAAGCAAGAAAAGCTATTGCGTTAAAAAGATAAACAAGGATTTCATTATTTTGCCAATATTCAAAATATGTATAAGAATTTTGAATTACTGTAAAAAATACCCCAAAAGATAAAAACAAACTATAATAAGAAAATATATTTTTTTCTATTATTTCTTTAAAGTCTTTCATTTCTGCACTCCTTTACAAAAGACGTTTAACAAAAACTTTTCAAAATTTAGTTATGATTTTAAAAAGCAATTATTTTATAATCTTTATTATTCAAAAGTCAATTTTTTTTTAAATAGTTAAAAAAACAAGGTTATAAAACCTTGTTTTTTGTTTTTACTCCTTTTTAAGTTTTAAACTTAGAAACTTCTTCAATCAAACTATTAGCACTAGATTGCATACTTGCATAGACATTC
>CAZIGU010000098.1:0-2372 GCA_964538545.1 uncultured Candidatus Peribacteria bacterium | reverse complement strand
ATTTTAAGTGCTAATACAGGTTTAAAAGAAATGTATAGTTTTGTTAATAAAAATAAATTAGAAAATTTTAAAAGTTCTCCTGAAGCAGAAGAACAAGTATATGATTATGAAAATAGAAAACTTTCTACAAAAGCTGATTTTAGATTAGCTATAGAAAAATCTGTATTTAAAGATGTTAATAAATCAATTAACAAAACTAAAGCTCTTGCAGATAACATTGGTGGTCTTGCTTTAGATTCTGCAGAAGAAGCAGGTGATAAAGATGATGTTAAATTCTTAAAGAATAAAAAAGCTCAAAAAGCTTTTTCTAATTTTATGCTTCTTGCTAATGATAAATTAAAACCAGAAGACTACAATTATGATAACATTGTTAGTAACTATAATAAGAATCCTGATTTGCGAGCAATAGTTGAGAATAATCCTATCCTTGCTAAATATCTCGAGATTTTACAAAAAAATAATCTTTCTAGAAAATATAGTAATCTTAATGAAAAAGTTCTTGATACTAAACGTGATTATCCAATACTTGGTGTTATTGAATTATTTAAAGGTACATCTAAAATTGTTAATGCTAAAACTTTTAATAATCCTAAAAAAGATATAGCTAATAAAATAGCTGAAGGTTTAACAAGATATATTACAATGACAAACTCTGTTGTTACAATGGATACTATTGTTAATGGGCAATGTTTTAGAATGATGACAGAAAAAGATTTTGATTTATGTTTAATAAATATTAAGATTTTTATTAGTCAATGTAACTTAATTAAATCTTCTTCTGATTATTTAATGCAAACTTCATTTGAAGTTCTTTTAGGTATAATGAATGAAAGTTTATTAAATAATTTTGAAATTAATCCAGAAGTATTTCAAAAACTTTATGATTATTCACCAGTACTTCAAGAAGATGGTAATTTAGGTTTGAAAAATTTAATTGAAGGTAGACTTGGAAAAGAAGATGATAATTTAGAATTTGTTGATATACCAAGATTAAAAGAAATTTCTAGATCTAGAGATTCCTCAATAAAAAGTTTAGCTAAAGCTAAAGCTAAAATTAATATCATAGAACAAATTGAGAATAGTAATTTCTATAAGGAACTAACTAAATTTACAGATATTACTACAGAGTTTAAAACAGATCTTGGTAAAGCTGAAAGTGTAAAGGAAATTGGTGCTTCAGTTAAGAAAATGTTTGGGAATATTATTAAACAATCTCAAGAAAGTGGTAAGACATTTTATGCTTCTGCTGAAAAAGAATTTATAGATGGTTTTAATAAAGTTAATAAAGCTATTGAAGGTATTACAGAAAAAACAGCTCCTACTATTAAAAAATCAATGCTTTCAACTATTAATCAACTTCAATCTAAAGTTGAACTTCTAATTAAAACTGAAGAAGAATCTTTAAAAACTATGGAAACTCAGCTTGAAGAAGTTAGAAAAACTTTAGAAGATAATATTGATGATACTAAAACATTAGGAACATCTAAACTTTCTCTTAAAGCAAGTCTAGAGGGAAAGAAAATAGAAATCAAAACTCTGAAGAAATTTAAAGGAAATCTACAAGCTGCTACAAATAGAATCAATGATATTGATCCTAAGGGTGTTGATATTAAAGATTTACTTAAATCAGCTTTTGGAATACTTCAAGCACTTAAAGCTGAATCAGAAGAAACTTTAGCTATGTTTGAAGCAGAAACTAAAGCACAAGTTGAAGCTGCTACTATGTAACTAAAAGTATGCTGGGTCATTTTTTGACCCAGCATACTTTATATTATAAAGGAATATAAAATGACAGATAAAGGTCTCTTTAAAGACTTATTAGGTGCGATAAAAGAAGGTTATAATGGAGTAATTAAAAAACATGAATCTTCTAATGCTGTAAAATTTATAAAAATAAGTATTAATAAAATTGAAGCAATTATTAAAACTATTGATAAGATGCTTAAAAAACGTAATATTGATGTTGGTGCTTATGTCGATAAAACAAAAAATAAAAGTAAAGAATTATTAGAAAAAGGAAAAGTTTTAGCTACTGAAGCTAAGACTAAAGGTTTTCTAAATACAATTAAAGAAAAAACTACAAAGTTACAATCTAAACTAACTGAAATATTTAAAGTTCAGAATGAAACTGGTACTAGTCCACCGAATGAGGAAGAAAATAAGGATACTAAAGAACCTTCTAAAGAAGAAAAGGTTGAAAAGAAGCAGTCTTTCTTTAATAAAATGTTCAGCAAATCTACAGAACGTGCTGAAAAACGTAAAAAAGAAATTGAAGAAGAAAAGAAAGCTGTCCAAGAAGCTGGTAAGAAAAAAACTAGAAATTCTTGGATTGAAAAGATTCTTGGAGCAATTGGTACAGTAGGTGGCATTAA
>CAZIGU010000097.1:0-2446 GCA_964538545.1 uncultured Candidatus Peribacteria bacterium | reverse complement strand
CTTTATACTCTATTTTATCAAATCTTTTTATAATTTTTCTTACGGTAAAAAAAAAATGAGCCGAAATATTTTGATTTTTTAATAAAATTATACTAATATACAAATATTTAAAATTTAAAATAAAAAAATGAAAAGCAAAGTTATGATTATAGAAGATAATAAAATATTATCAGATATGTACAAGTTTAAATTTTCTTTAGAATGATATGATGTATTGGTAGAGAATGAAAGTGAAAATGCTATAAAAGAATTTGAGAAATTCAAACCAGATATAATTGTTTTGGATCTTATGATGCCAAATGTAAATGGTTTTGAAATACTTGAAAAAATAAGATTAGAGTTAAAAAGTGATTGTAAAATACTAATTTTATCAAATTTAAGTGAACAAAAAGAAAGAGATAGAGCTATGGATTTATGAGCTGATAAATTTATATTAAAATCTAGTATAGCACCAAAAGATCTAGTTAATGAAATAAAAAATATCTTAAAATAGAGACTAAGATTAGTCTCTATTTTTTATTCAATTATTTTATTATCATCCAATAACTTCAATATATTTATAACAATTTCTTTATCATTATAAGGCATAGGTCATAAATTTGTCATCATAATATGTTCATCTCATTTTCATGCTATAAGTAAAACATCGTTTTCTTTTAACATAAAAATTGCATGTCTTATAGCTGATTCCCTATCTAAAATAATCCAAAAATTTTCTCATACTTTTCTATCAATTCAAGGTAAAATATCTTTTACTATATCTTGAGTTTTTTCAGAATAATCATCATCTTGAGTCAAAACTACATAATCACTGTATTTTGATACTATTTCTCACATAATTGGTCTTTTTGTTTTATCTCTATCTCAAGTAGCTCAAAAAACTGTAAATATTTTATTTACTCACTTTATTTCTCTAAGTGTAAGTAAAACATTTTCTAGTGCATCTGGAGTATGTGCATAATCTATAAAAATTTTAAAATTTTCAAATGTATTTATTTCTTCAAGTCTACCAGGAACTACACTTACATCAAGAATAGTTTGTTCTATTTCAGAGTCTTTAAATCATAAAGTATTTAAAACTCAAATAGCTCGTAATATATTGTAAACATTATGTCTTCATCTAAGTTTAGTTTTTATATTTAGAGAACTTCAAGGCATTTTAAGAGAAAAAGTAGTATAATCTATATCATTTATTATATTTGATGGCTTAAGTGTTGCATCATAATCAAATCAATAAGTATACAAAGCATCATAAGTCTCAGCTAAAAATAAATCTTTATATTTAGAATCTATATTTATTATTGCTGTTTTTTTGATATTATTTTTTCTTTTTTTTGTTATAAGCTCTTTAAATAATCTCAATTTTGTTTTTACATAATGATCCATAGTTTTATGTAAATCTAGATGGTCTTGAGTTATATTTGTCAAAACTCGTATATCATACTCTATCCCCCATACTCTATTATAAAACAAAGCATGACTAGATGTTTCTATAACTGCATATTCACAACCTCGTTTTTTAGCTTGGTGTAATAATTTTTGCAATAAAAATGGATCTGGTGATGTCATTTTTGTATTATTTGTAAATTCTTCATCTCATATAAAATAATTTACTGTAGAAAACATAAAAACTTTTTTTCAGGCTCGTTTCAATCATCTTGCTACTATATTTGTAGTTGTAGTTTTTCAATTAGTTCAAGTTATTCATATGATAATCATCTTTTGTGATGGAAATCAATAATATATATTTGCTATAACTCGTCTAATGTAATGATAAAAAACTCTTATAGAACTATCTAAAGATATTAGTTTCATATATTTTAAATAAATAATAATATTTTATTTTTTATAATAATAATCTCTATCGTAAAGTCAATTGTTTATTAAATTTCAATTTTCATATAAGTTTAAATCATAAGTTTTTAATCAAGGTTGTTTGATAAAAATATATTCATAATTACTACATCATAAATATGGCAAAGAATAAGATATCTCAAAATCTGAAGTTCATAAAATATCTGTATCTAAGAAAAAACTTATTTCTTTTTTATCATCAAGTATTTTTTCATTAACTTTTATGGAAGTTGAATTTACTGTAGAGTTTAATGGTATATACAATCTTATATATTGTCTATTTTTTCCTTTTCATTGTATAGATATAAGTTGTTGATAATTAACTTTATCTATTAAATTCATATTGTATAAATAATTTTTTATTTCAAGTTCATTATTTATAGAAAAAGTATGTTTTTGTGTTATTTTAAAAGTTGTATTTATATTGCAATTTTCTCATAAAGATATATTTTTTTCAAATATTCTTTTCATATATCTATCAGATTTATTTCAAGAAATAGATGTAAAAACTGGAAAATTAAAATCTTTTGAAACCAAATAATATGTTTTTTGAAGTCATATATCTCTTAAAAACTTATTTTTATTTTCATCA